>JBIKMQ010000149.1:0-5809 GCA_044359215.1 Candidatus Chromulinivoraceae bacterium | reverse complement strand
TGAGCTGGAACTTGCCGAGCGATTTGTTGTCGCGTGAGAACTGACGCTCGCCTTGCAGCACGTGGATCTCGACCCCGGGCTGGTTGTCGCTGGCCGTCGAGAAGATCTCGGACTTGCGGCTCGGGATCGTGGTGTTGCGGTCGATGAGCTTGGTGAACACGCCGCCCAGGGTCTCGATGCCCAGGGACAGCGGGGTCACGTCGAGGAGGAGCACGCCCTTGACCTCACCCTTGAGCACACCGCCCTGGATACCGGCACCGATGGCCACGACCTCGTCGGGATTGACGCCCTGGTGGGGCGGCTTGCTGACCAATCCGCGGGCGGTCTCGACCACCCGGGGCATGCGGGTCATGCCGCCGACCAGCACGAGTTCGTCGATCTTGTCGGCCGAGATGCCGGCATCGCGCAGGCAGGCCTTGGTCGGGGTGATGGTCCGCTCGAAGAGGGAGTCGCAAAGCTGCTCCATCTTGGACCGGGAGAGCTTGAGGGCGATGTGCTTCGGCCCCGTGGCGTCGGCCGTGATGAAAGGCAGGTTGATCTCGTACTGTTGTGACGAGGACAGGGCGATCTTGGCCTTCTCGGCCTCTTCCTTGATGCGCTGGAGCGCGTCGGCCTGCTTGCGGAGGTCGATGCCCTGATCTTTCTGAAACTCGGCCAGGATCCAGTCGATGATGGCGTTGTCCCAGTCGTCGCCACCCAGGTGGGTGTCGCCGTTGGTGGCCTTCACCTCGAACACGCCGTCGCCGATCTCGAGCACGGAGATGTCGAAGGTGCCACCGCCGAGGTCGTAGACGGCGATCTTCTCGTCCTTTTTCTTGTCGAGGCCGTAGGCGAGCGAGGCGGCCGTGGGCTCGTTGATGATGCGCAGCACCTCCAGACCGGCGATCTTGCCGGCGTCCTTGGTGGCCTGGCGCTGGGTGTCGTTGAAGTAGGCGGGGACCGTGATGACGGCCTGGGTGATGGTTTCGCCCAACCGCACCTCGGCGTCGGCCTTGAGCTTGGCCAGGATCATGGCGCTGATCTCCGGCGGGCTGAAGGCCTTGGGCTTGCCCTCGACTTCGACCTCGATGTGGGCGTCGCCGTTGGAGGCGCGAACCACCTTGTAGGGCACGCGCTTGAGCTCCTCTTGGACCTCGTCGAACTTGCGGCCGATGAAGCGCTTGACCGAGTAGATGGTGTTGCGGGGGTTGGTGACCGCCTGACGCTTGGCCGCCTCACCCACAAGCCGCTCGCCGTTCTTCGCGAAGGCGACCACCGATGGCGTGGTGCGCTTGCCCTCGGAGTTCTCCAGCACGAGGGGTTCGCCGCCTTCCATCACGGCCATGCAGGAGTTGGTCGTGCCCAGATCGATTCCAAGGACTTTTGCCATAATTGGTATGCGTTTGAGTGCCGCTCCGTGGCGCCTCTCTGCAAGGTCGGTGCCGATTCCGGGAATGCTTGGGAAATCAGTGGGGAATCGGGAAAAGCCCCAAAAATCCAGTGCCTTTGGCGCATTCTTGATCGTTGGGTCATCGATCGCCTCGGAACGATTGTGACAGGGTTGAGCCAGAGTGGCGCATCGGGTGGTGAACGGTGTCCCAGTTGGCGCAAACACCGGGGTTCTGTCGGAGGGGTGGCGGGGTCACGGGGTGGGGATGGTTTGTGAGGGAGTTCTCGGCGTTGGCGGGTTGTCCGTGTGGTGGCGCCCGCGTGGTATTCATCGCCGTGGGGCGATCCAAGTGGGGCGATCCTTCCGGAAGCCGGTGCCTCGGGGCATTCCAGGCATGCCGCCAAGGCGGGGTGGGGTGGGCGTCGAAGGGATTTGACCCTCTGGTCGCGGGTCGAATACCCCGATTCCCCGGGCCGGGTTGGTTCAGGTGACGGCTGAGCCCCAGTGAACCCGGAAGAGCCACCCGTCCGGCGCACGTCAGATCATGAAATCTGCATCTGCTGGATCGGCGGCACGCAAGGTTTCGGCTCGGGCGACCAGGTCTGCGAGGGTCGTCCTCTCCAACAGATGGGCGATGGAATCCCGGACCTCCTTCATCAGGGAGCGCAGGGCACAGCGTGCCTCGTCGGGGCAGTTGCACTTCTCGTAATAGTTTTCCGAGACGCATCCAATCGGGGCCAACGCCCCCTCGATATGCCGGATCACCCCTGCGATCACGATCTTTTCGGGCGGTTTTGCCAGACGATAGCCTCCGGCCACTCCCCGGCGGCTTTCCACGAACCCCCCGGTGCGCAGGTCGTTGAGGATCTGCTCGAGGAATCGTTTCGGGATGTTCTCGGCTGCCGAGATCGCCGAGATCTGGATCACCTTGGCGGAATGCCGTAACCCCAGGTGGGTGAGAGCCCGCAGCGCATATTCCCCCCGAACAGTGAGCTTCATGGTTCGAGGACGTTAGAATCCCGACATTTCCAATCAAGGATTCCATGTCATTCCCATCCGCGTCGGCCGAGGCCCCGGGTTTTCCCCATCAAGTGACAGGTTCAACGTTGGTGTCCAAAATAGAGTGACAGGTTCAAAGTTTGGAATGCCCTGCGTGGGTGATCTTGCCGCTTGATCGAGGTCCATTCTGCAGAGCCACCCGGTAGCCAGCCAAATAGAGTGACAGGTTCAAAGTGGAGGTTGCCTGATGGATCCAATCGTCTGGTGGCAGGTTCCAACGGGGGGCGGGGGGGCGGTGGTTGACAAGGGGGGATTCACGGGCCGATCAGCCCGCGGGGTCAGGCTTGACCGGTCTCGAGGGAGGGGCGCTTGATGAGGCCCTCCGACCATGGATTCGCTGCCCAACGCCGTTCCGAGGCCGTTCCTCTCCGGGGTGATCGAGGGATTCTACGGCCCGCCTTGGTCCCCGGCGGAACGCTCCCGCCTCTGGGACTGGATGGCCGGTTGCGGTCTCAACACCTACCTGTACGGGCCGAAGGACGATTTGCACCAGCGGGCCATTTGGCGGCAACCGTACGGGGAATCCGGCTTGGCGGAGGTGCAGGCCGCGGTGTCGGGGTGCCGGGCGCGGGGGCTGCGACTGGTGTATGCCTGCAGCCCTGGCCTGGATGTGACCTACGCCGATCCGTCGGACCTGGCGGCGATGAAGGCGCGCCTGGAGCAGTTGATCGCAGCCGGGGTGGGGGACTTCTGCATCCTGCTCGACGACATCCCGGATGCGATGCGGCCGGCCGACCTGGCCCGATGGGGATCGCTGGCGGCGGCGCAGGCGGACTGGGTGAATGAACTCTTCACCTGGAGCCGAGCCCGGGTCGCCGGTCGGTTCCTGCTCTGCCCAACCCCGTATTGCGGCCGGATGGTCGCGGCAGGCCACGGTGGCGACGGGTATCTGGAGACGCTGGGCCGGGAATTGCATCCGGACATCGACATCTTCTGGACCGGCCCGGAGATCGTTTCCGAGAAATTGGATCCCGAGCCGATCGCCCGGTTGACCGGGATCCTCCGGCGACCGCCGCTGATCTGGGACAACCTCTTCGCCAATGATTACGACGGGCGACGGTTCTTCTGCGGGCCGTACGCGGGGCGCCCCTTGGAACTCAAGGGGGCGGTCCGTGGCATCCTGCTGAACCCGAACACCGAGTTCGCCCTGAACTTCGTGCCCGTCCATTCGTTCGGGGATTATCTCGCGGCCGAAGGCGCCTGGGATCCGAGGGCGTCGTTCCTCGACGGTTTGAAGGCCTGGTGGTCCCGGTTCGCCACCGTGGGTTCGCCGCTGGAGTTCCCCGACCTAGTCCTGTTCGCCGATGCGTTCTATCTGCCGTATGGCGATGGGCCCGAGGCCGATCGGTTGGCCCGGGACGTCGCTCGGTGCCTGGCCTCGCCCGCGGCTCCCGACGATGCGGAATCCCTCGAGGTCCGGGCCCGGATGCTGCGGTTGAAGGAGTTCTGCGCCCGTCTGGTCGATCTGATGGATCGCGAACTTTTCCACGCGATGCATCGGCGGGTGTGGGAGCTGCGCGAAGAACTGGACCTCCTCGACCGATGGTGGAGCCACCGCGTCGACCCGCGTCGGGCCGGCACCCCATTCACCTCCGACTTCCACCGTCCGAAGACCTACCGGGGCGGATTTGTCGCGCGGCTGCAGGGATTCCTCCAGCCGTTTCCGGATGCCCGGTTCGAGGTCTCGACAAAGATCAATGCACCGGCGAAGGACGATCGCCCATGATGCTCCCGTCTCCGTTCCGCCTTCGATCGCCACGGCCTGGCGACGAGCCCGGTGCCTACCGGGTCTGCCTGAAGACCGGCAACTTCGGTCAGGACGGAGAGCCCTTCTACCGGGACGATCCGGATGCCCTTGGGCGTGTGTTCGTGGGTCCGTACCTGGCCTTCGAGCCCGAGTTGGCCCGCCTTCTGGAGGACGACGAGGGGATCTGCGGCTACGTGCTGGCGGCCTTGGATTCGCGCCGGTTCTACGCGAGGTACGAGGCCGACTGGCGCCCCGGGCTGTGCCGCCGGTTCCCGGAGCCGACCGGCGACCCGGCGGGCTGGAACCGCGTCCAGCAGGTGCATCACGGGTACCACCACCCCGACTACTTCTGCCCGGAGCCGTATGGGCGATACCCGTCGCACCTCCACATCGACCTCCTGCCGCGCGCCCAGGGACGCGGTCTCGGCCGCGTGATGATGGCCTTCATGCAGGAGGAGTTGCGCCGGCGCGGATCCCCGGGAGCGCACCTCGGCGTCAGCCTGGTGAACCATCCCGCCCAGGCCTTCTACCGGAAGCTGGGATTCACCCCGCTGGCCCAGGTCGGGGAAGGGGAGGCCGGCTGCCTCTACCTCGGCATCCGGCTGGGGGGCGCCACGGGCGTCCCGGCGGCCGCCTCCCCGGCACCCATCCCATGAACGCGTCCCTGTGGCTCCACCGATGGCTGATCCCGCGATTGACCGCGCTCAGCGAGAACACCTACCTCGCCTCGATCCGGGCCGGGATGGTCTCGGTGGTGCCGCTGACGATCCTGGGCGGGTTGTTCATGGTGGTGGCCTACCTGCCGATCCCCGGATGGGAGGCCCGCATGGCCCCCCACCTGCCGCTGCTGCAGGTGCCGGTCACGGCGACGTTCGGCCTGCTGGGACTCTTCGCCTGCCTGGCCATCGGCTACGACCTCGGGGGGCGGCTGAAGCAGGAGGCCATCCTCAGCGCGACCCAGTCGGCGCTGGTGTTCCTGCTGATCCAGCTGGAGATGAAGGGCCAGACGCTGGTCATGGACGGACTCGGCTCCAAGGGGCTGTTCACCGCCATCCTCATCGCCATCGCCACGGTGCGCCTCCAGAAGGCCTTCTCCGATGCGGACTGGGTGATCCGGTTGCCGGCCTCGGTGCCCAAGGTGGTTTCCGACACCTTCGTTTCGCTCATCCCGACGGTCTTCCTCGTGGTGGCGTTCTGGACGCTGCGGTTCGTGCTCGGACTCGATCTCAACGCGGGCGTGCAGGCCCTCTTCAAGCCGCTGGTCTTTGCGCTCAACACCCTGCCAGGCATCCTGGTGTACGCCTTCCTGGTCACAATGCTCTGGTCGCTGGGCATCAACGGCGACAACACCCTCGACGCCTTCGTGGCACCGATCTTCCTGCAGTACCTCGCCGAGAACGTGGAGGCGGTCGGTCGGGGGCAGCCCATGCCCTACGTCACGGCCAACGGCTTCTTCTCGACCTTCGTCAATGTCGGTGGCACGGGCGCGACGCTTGGGCTGGCGCTGATCCTCGCCGTGTCGCGGGACCCGGTCTACCGCCGGGTGAGCCGGCTGTCGCTGCCCACGCAGGTCTTCCAGATCAACGAGCCGATCATGTTCGGCATCCCCATCGTGCTGAACCCGCTGCTCATGA
>JBIKMQ010000148.1:0-5823 GCA_044359215.1 Candidatus Chromulinivoraceae bacterium | reverse complement strand
GGTGTACTTGGCCACCAAGACCGTGGGGCGCAACCAGCCCAACGGCGTCGACGACCTCGGCGTGTACCGCGACCCGTGGGGACACCCCTACATCATCGTGCTCGACCTCGACTACGACAGCCGCGTCCTGAGCCCCTTCCCGCTGGTGGCCCCGGGTCGTCCGGCCCAGCCCCGGTTCATTCCCGGCAACACGCTGGTGATGTCCCTCGGGCCCGACGGCAAGGCCGATTTCTCGGCCGACCAGGACCATCCGAACAACCGCGACAACATCTACAGCTGGAAGTGAGGGTGTCGGACCTCCCGACGCCATCGCACGCGCCAGCCGCCCCCATCAAGGCCACCCCATGAAGCCCCAAGGACCCCCCGGGTGTACGGACCCCGCCGCTCCAAGACGGCGGTCCGGGGCCTTCACGCTGCTCGAGCTCCTGGTGGTGGTGGCCGTCATCGGGCTCCTGGCCGGCGTCACCGTGCCGGCGATCCGGGGGATGGTTCAGGGCAAGACCGTGGCCAGCGGGCACCGGCAGCTCAGCGATGACCTCAACCGCGCCCGCCAGGAGGCCCTGCGCCTGCGGACCACCGTGTACGTGGTCTTCGCGCCCACCAACGTCTGGGTGGCGCGGCCGGAGCTCGATTCGCAGGTCGAGGCGATGATCGTCGGCCGGCAGCTCGCGCCGCAGGGATTCCGGGAGCAGGCGCTGCGCAGCTTCACCAACATCGCCCTGGGCGTGTACCATTCGTATGCGCTGCTGGTGGAGCGCGAGACCGGCGCCCAGCCCGGGCGCAGCCACACCCGCTACCTGGGGCCTGGCTGGCAGACCTTGCCCGACGGCGTCATCCTCTCGCCCCGCCTGTTCATGCCGGCCCCCCTGGGCCCGACCGACCGGCGCGACCTCGCCCTGCACCAGCTCCCGCAGCGCCCGTTCCGGTTTCCCCTGGCCGAGTTCCCGGGCGACACGCTGCCGGCGATCCCCATGCATTTCGTGGCCTTCGGGCCCGACGGCCGCCTCGCCCTCGACGAGATGAACCGGGCCTGGTTCTCAAACGGGCGCACCGATCTCCAGCTGCCGCCGCTTTCCGAGCTGGCCCTCGGCGTGGGGCAGGGCAGCGTGTTCATCGCCCGCGATGCCGCCGGCCGCATCGATCCCTCGGTCACGCCCGACGCCATCGAGACGCCGCGCGACAACGCCACCAACAACCGGGTGATCGTCTCCAGCCTCACCGGCCGGTCCCGGATCCTCAAACCCGTCCTCCCCTGATGAGACTCCCCGGCCCCAGCGTCCCCCCGGGACCGACCTCGCCCTGGCCCATCGGGCCCGCCCGTCGGGTGCGCCCCGGTTCGGGCTTCACGCTCATCGAGATCGCCCTGTGCATCGCCGTGGTGGCCATCGCGATGGTGGCCATCATCGGCGTGCTGCCGGCGGGGTTGAACGTCCAGAAGCAGAACCGCGAGGAGTCTCTGCTCACCCAGGATGCCGAGCTCCTGCTCAACGCCGTGCGGGGCGGGCAGACCCGGCTCCAGGAGTTGCTCAACTATGCCGACCGCGTGACCCTGATCCGTCAGTACCGCGACCGTTCGCCCACGCGGACCAACCACTTCCACGGACCGATGGTCGCCGGCACCCCTTCCGGTTCCGACCCCTTCGGAGATGCCTTCCAGCTGGTGGGCCTCATCAGCCGCCCCAAGTACACCCTGGAACCGTCGCCTTCGAGCCGGAGCACCGTGGTCACCGTGACCAACATCATCCGCCTGGAGATGCGCTCGATGAGCGGATCCATGGCCGAGCACCCGGTCATCCGCTGGAATGAGCGCCGGGGCAACCCCAACGATCCCCGGATCGACTTCGCCTTCCGCTACCGGGTCACCCTCGAGACGGTGACTCGCCCGGGAAGCAGCCCGGGTGCGGAGGTGTCCGAGGTCCGGATGATCCTCGAGTGGCCGCTGCAGCGCACCGGAGCCGAGCCCGACCAGTACCGGCTGGGCCTCAACCGCCGGGAGTTCCGCACCGATGTGCTCGGCCGGCCGGCGCCCCTGCGGGGCAACGTGCCCCAGGATCCGGCGTACTTCGGCAACATCGCCTACCCGTTCAACCCCGCCACCGAGACCCCCGGCCCCGGGGCCGTCCTGTTCTACCGGTTCCCGCCGGGTTCCCTGTGACCCCTATGAAGCCTTTCCCTCTCGAGGTGGGTGCCGCCGGCGTCGCCGGCCCGGCCGGTGCCGGGGAGCGCCGCGCTCTCCCGGTCCGCGGCCAGGCCCCCGCCGGGATCGCGGGAGCGACTGGAAGCCGGAGCCCCCGACGCCTGGCTTCCGCGTTCTCGCTCCTGGAGCTGATGATCGCCGTCGGCCTGCTGACGGTCATCATCCTCGCGCTCTATGCGATGTTCGACCAGACCCAGAAGGCCTTCCGGCAGAGCCTGAACCAGGCCGATCTGTCCGAGGGCGGTCGTTCGGCCCTCGATCTGGTGGTTCGCAGCGTGGAGCGGGCGGCCTCTCCCCAGGTGGAAGACGCCCTGCACCTCGTGGTCCGTCCGTCGGACGCCAACGGCTACGACCTGGTCTTCCCCGGCGACGGGCCCGCGGCCAACCGGACCCAGCCGCTGCGCTTCGACGAGCTTTTCTTCACCTACCCGGTCGGCGGCGGCCGCTGGCATGTGGCGGGGATCTTCCTCGGCACGCCCGACGCCGGGCCGGTGGCCCCGGGGACCATCCCCGGGCTGGGCTCGCTCTACCTCTATGACGAGGCCCTCCCGAGCTCCAACCTGGTGCAGGTGCTGGGCGGCCTCGGTCTGCTGGACGGCGGTCCGTCCTCTCCGTCCACGGTGTCGCCCTACCGGCTGAGCGGTGCTCCGGCCTTCCGCACCAACCTCATCGCCTCCCGCCTTTCCGCCGCCGCCTACCCCACGACGTCGACCCGCGCGGCCCGCCTCGATGCCGCCCGGCTGCTGGAGGGCGTCATCCAGTGCCGGATCACCGCCTTCGATGCCGATGGCAGGCCCTTCGACGGAAACCATCCGGTCCGCTTCGACGTCCTCTTCCCAAGGGTCGGCGTGAACACCAATTCCCCGCGGCACTTCCCGGTCGCCCCGGCCGACTGGCAGGCCTTGGCCACCAACCGGCTCGGCAACGTGTCCCGTCCGCTGCCCATCGAGGTCTTGTCGGTGGACGCCGACACCGGCCAGGTGAGCGCCCTGTTCCGCGGGCCCAACCTCCCGTCGTCCCTCGAGATCGAGATCACGCTGCTGGACGGCAAGCAGTTGGACCAGTTCCGCGCCCTTCCCGACACGCTGCAGGCCCGCAACCGGTGGCTGGCGAACAACGCCGGCGCCCTCCAGACCCTCCGCCAGCGGGTCGTCCTCCGCACCGCGCCCCAATGAAACGACTCTCCCCCCCATCCAGCCGGCGCGGTGTGGCGCTGGTCATCACCCTGATCATGCTCTCGGTGGTGACGATCACGGCGGTCGCCTTCCTGGCCGTCGCCCGCCGGGAGCGCGCCGCCGTCGCGGCCGCCGGCGAGCAGGCCGACGTGCGCATCGCCGCCGACGCGGCCCTGAACCGGGCCCGGGCCCGCATCCTGGCCCAGATCGAGGCCTCCGGGCTGCGTGAGGCCCCCACGCTGCTGGTCTCCACCAACCTCATCGCTCCGTTCTACCTCCCCGGTCTCTCGGTCGCCGGGCTGGGCGACCCGCAGACCATCGTCCAGTCGAACCGCTGGTTCTCGGCCCTGACCAACGTGTCGTACCTGTACGGCGGCAGGCCCTTCGACCTGAACAACCCGGCGGAAATCCTCGAGTACCGCCGGATGCTCGCCAACCTGTACCTGGATGCCCGGGTGCCGGTCGTCGCGCGGACGGGTCGCCTCGATGCCCGGCCCGATTCCTTCGAGGACCGCTTCTACCTCGACCTCAACCGCAACGGCCGCTTCGACACCAACGGCTTCGTCCTCCAGCGCAACGGTCTCGGCGTGGCCATCGGCACCAATCGCGTGTGGCACGTCGGCGATCCCGAGTGGGTCGGCGTGCTGGCCGATCCCGACCGGCCGCATTCGGGCAACAACCGCTTCCTCTACCGCATCGCCTACCTCGTGGTCCCGGCCGACCAGACGGTCGACCTCAACCACGCGCACAACCAGGCGCGCAACCCGGATGCCACCACCAGCCTGTTCCTCCGCAACCAGGGCGTGGCCCCGTGGGAGTTGAACCTGGCCGGCCTGTTCCGCGACCTGAACACCAACCTCTGGCAGACCTACGCCTACTCGACCAACGGCGACAACACGGGCCTGGCCTTCGAGCACGCCCTCAACCTCTGGGCCAACCGGCGCGTGGGCGGGTTGGCCGGCCGAGCGTCGGCCCAGGAAATCCTCGCCGGCGACACCCTCCTGCAGGTCGGTGGCGCCTCCGACACCACGGCGGCCGGCCGCGTGCTGCCCTCCAACGGCATCGACGACCTTTCCGACGGGCCGCTTGTGCTGAGCCTGGCACAGGTCCGCAACCCGCGACTGCTCGCCGATGGCGACAGTGTCACTCGCCGTTGGTCGGGTGGCGACGTCGCCCGGCCCTACCTGACGCCCTTCCAGCTGCTGACCGACCCGGGCCTCCTGCCGCTCGGGCCCAACCGGGTCATCTGGACCAACCTCGACACGCGGCGCAGCGGTTTCGCGGCCCAGTTGTTCTCCCCGGCGCAGGCGTCCAACGCCACCTACAACGCCTACACCTTCTACCGGCTGCTGGGGTCCCTGGGCACCGACGCCTCGGACGGACGCCTCGAGGTCGGGGTCGACCTCGCCAACCGCTATTTCCGGCGGGCCAAGCTGAACCTCAACTACCAGGTGCTCGATGCCGACGGCGCCCAACCCCACAGCGCCAACGTGGTGACCACCAACGGCCTGGCCGGATCGGCCGCCCGCGCCACCGCGCTGGTGCCATGGACGGCGCGGTCGTGGATGCAGTTGGCCGGCGACCGCCTGCTGCGCAAGGAGTTCTCCAACGGCCTGCCCGAGCTGGCCAACTTCACCTACCCCGATGCCGCCAACGCGGTCGCCCGCGAGGACGCCGCCCATGGCATCGCCATCGCCGGCAGCCACTGGGTGACCAACGCGGTCGGTTCCCGGGGCCAGGCGCAGGTGGTCTCGCTGACCAACCACACCTGGACGGCCAAGCTGCACCGGTTGCTCCAGCTCTCGGCCAACATCCACGAGGTGCGCACCAACCTCGCCGGTGGCCTGGGCACCGAGCCCTTCCCGCCGCATGTCTATCGTCCGACCTTCTACCGTGAGGACCGTGAGGATCCGCGCAACCCGGGCCGCCAGCTGCCGGTCGTCCGTCTGGCCGGGCTCGAGGAGGTCACCAACGCCGTCGCGCAGGTGCTGAACACGGCCTGGACCAACTGGATGGACTTCGACAACCCGCTGGACGTGGCGAACCTCAGCGCCGATCCCAGGGTGCCCACCCGGACCAACGTCTTCGGCGTCCCGTTCATCGTCGGCACCAAGCAGAACCAGACCGGCCCGAGCGCCCTGGGCCTGCCGAAGTTCAACGAGGCCTTCTGGCAGACCCGGGTGCGCACCGGCCGCCGCCTGCTGCTCGAGCGCCCGCCGGGCGGCGTCGTGCGGCCCACCAACGAGACCACCCTGAGCGCCCTCGGCGTGGTGAAGTACGGGCAGTACACCCTGCAGATCGTCAACCAGTCGGCCGTCGAGGCCTGGAACGCCTACCTGCAGGCCTTTCCCGCCAATCGCCCGCTGCGCCTCATCGCCACCAACTGGACCGAGGTCTGCCTCTATGACGGCAGCCTGGCCGATGCCGCCCGCCCGCTGGGCCAGCCGCTGT
>JBIKMQ010000147.1:0-5841 GCA_044359215.1 Candidatus Chromulinivoraceae bacterium | reverse complement strand
GTGGGTGGCGAAGAGGGTCTTGGCCCCGACCTGGTGGTGCAGGTGCTCAACGATGCTCCACGCCAGGCTCAGCCCGTCGAAGGTGCTCGTCCCCCGGCCGATCTCGTCGAGGATCACCAGGCTGCGCCGGGTGGCGTTGTTGAGGATGTTGGCCGTCTCGCTCATCTCCACCATGAACGTGCTCTGCCCGCGGGCGAGGTCGTCGCTGGCGCCGATGCGGGTGAAGACGCGGTCGCAGAGGTCGATCCGCGCCGAGGTCGCCGGCACGCAGGAGCCGGTGTGCGCCAGCACGGCCAACAGGGCCACCTGCCGGATGTAGGTGCTCTTGCCGGCCATGTTGGGCCCGGTGATGAGCGCGATCTGCTCGTGTTCCAGGTCGAGGGCGGTGTCGTTGGGCACGAAGCGCTGGTCGGTCAGGCGCAGTTCCAGCACCGGGTGGCGTCCGTCGCGGATGTCGATCCGGCCCTCGTCCCCGACTTCCGGTCGCACCCATCCGCGCACCCGGGCCGACTCGGCGAAGGCCGCGAGCACGTCCAGCTGCCCCAGCGCCGAGGCCGTCTCCTGGATGGACTTGAGGTGGTCGAGCACCTGTTCGCGCAGGCGCAGGAACAGGTCGTACTCGAGCTTCGTGGCCCGCTCCTCGGAGCCGAGGATCTTCGACTCCATGGCCTTGAGGTCCTGTGTGATGAAGCGTTCGCCGTTGGCGATGGTCTGCTTGCGCACGTAGTCGCCGGGCACCTTCGCCAGGTGGGCCTTGGTGACCTCGATGTAGTAGCCGAAGACCGAGTTGAATCCGACCTTGAGCGACGGGATGCCCGTCCGGGCGATCTCGTCCTGCTGGAGCTTGGCCAGCCAGTCCTTGCCGCCGCGCGACGCGGCCCGGAGCTCGTCCAGCTCGGCGCTGAAGCCGTCGCGGATCATTCCGCCCTCGCGCACCGCCAGCGGCGGCTCGTCGGCCACGGCCCGGGACAACAGCTCCACCAGGTCGGGGAGGGACTCCAGGCGGCCGCCCAGCACCTGCAGTTCCGAGGCCTCACCCGGGCTGTCGATTCCGGCTTCCGGCAGGAGGTCGCCCTGCGCGGGAGCGGGCCCCGGCCCGGCCGCCTCGGCGACCGCGGCCTGCACCGACGGCAACTGCTCGAGGGCCAGGCGCAGCGCCAGCAGGTCCCGGGCATTGCCGCTGCCGAGGCTGAGGCGGCTGAGCGTGCGCTCGAGGTCGCGTACCTCGGTCACCCGGGCCCGGAAGGCGGCCAGGGTGGCCGGGCGGTCGAGCCAGGCCTGCACGGCGTCCTGGCGCCGCCGGATCGGATCCAGGGCGGCCAGCGGCTGCGTGAGCCAGTCGCGCAGGCGGCGCGCCCCCATGGGCGTGACGGTGAGGTGCAGGGCCCCGAACAGCGTGGTGTTCCTCGGGGCGTCGGCGTGGAGCGGTTCCAGGATCTCCAGGTTTCGCAGCGAGATGGCGTCGAGGATGAGGTAGTCGGCCACCTCGTAGAACCCCAGCCGGGTCAGGTGCGACACGTCGCGCCTCAGGTGGGTGCCGAGGTAGTGCAGCACCGCGCCGGCGGCCCCGATGGCGGCGGTGCGGCCGCGCAGGCCGAAGCCGTCCAGCGAGGCCACCTGGAAGTGCTCGCGCAGCGTGAAGACGGCCGTCTCGGGCGCGAAGACCCAGTCGTCATGGGGCGAGAGCCGGGTGGGGGATTCGGCCAACAGGCCCGAGAGTGCCTTCGAGGCGGCCGGGAGGATGAGCTCGGCCGGGCGCAGGCGCTCCAGCTCCGCCAGGAGGGCGCGGGAACCCTGCAACTCGGTGAGCCGGAAGTCGCCGGTGGTGAGGTCCACGCAGGCCAGGCCGCAGGTTTCTCCTACCAGGGTGACCGAGGCGAGGAAGTTGTTGCGCTCGGCCAGGAGCAGGCGGTCGTCGAAGTGGGTTCCGGGCGACAGGATCGAGGTCACCTCGCGCTGCACCAGCTTGCCGGGTCGGGCCTCCTCGGTCTGGTCGCAGATGGCCACCTTGCGCCCGGCCTTGAGCAGCCGGCCGATGTAGTTGGTGGCGGCGTGGTAGGGCAGGCCGCACATGGGCATGCCGTTGCGCTGCGTGAGGGTCAGCTGGAGCAGTTGGGACGCATCGACGGCGTCCTCGAAGAACATCTCGTAGAAGTCCCCCAGCCGGAAGAGCAGCAGGGCGTCCTTCGGGAGTTCGCCCCGGATCCGGCGGTATTGCGCCATCATCGGGGTCAGTGTCGCTTCGGCGGCCATCGATCCGAGGCTAGGAAAACGTTCCTCAAATAAAAAGCGGACAGGTGGAATTGCAGAAAGGATCGGCCGAAGCATGGCGAATCCTGAGGGAAACCATGATCATCGCACCTCCCTTTGACATCACTGTATCAATGCATCAGCGTATCTCGTATTCCGCTGCCATGAGAACGACCCTGACGTTGGAAAACGATGTGTACGAGGCCGCCCAGGCGATGGCGCAGGCCTCTGGTCAACGTTTGGGCGAAGTGGTGTCGATCTTGATGCGCCGTGGATTGAAGGCTTCGGCCGAGACGTCCGCAGTCCGTTCCGGATTGCCGGTGTTCCAGGTGGTCTCCGGCGACCCGATCATCCCCAGCAACCGGGCACGTGAACTCCTCGCCGACGAAGCGCCATGAAGCCGGCACTGCTCGACATCAACGTGCTGCTGGCCCTGGCCTGGCCCAATCACCAGCACCACGCCCTCGCGCACCGGTGGTTCGCGCGCGAGGCCCGTCATGGATGGGCCACCTGTTCGTTCACCCAGCTGGGTTTCGTCCGGCTGTCCTCCAATCCCGCCTACACGCCCTCGGCCGTTTCGCCTCCCGAGGCGGCCGGGTTGCTGGACCGGTGGGTGCGCCATCCGCGCCATGCCTTCTGGGATTCCGCACCCGCCACCCGAGCCGCCATCTATGCACGAGCCGTGGGGCATCAGCAGGTCAACGACGCTTGGCTCGTCGAGGTGGCACGCCAGTCCGATGGGCGGGTGGTGACCTTCGATCGCCGGATCAGCCTCCATGATGGCGATCGCTCGAGGGTGACGGTGGTCTCGGACTGAAGCCCGGGGCTGCGGTCGTGGTGCTTGGGGGTGGGGCACTTCAGAGCCCATTCGCCCCGGTTGCGCCGATGGGCTATCCTTGGCCAAGCTGTCCTGCGAAACCCTTCCGGAGCATGCCGTCATGAAGACCCTGAGTCACAACCCTTGTCCTGCCCTGATCGCCGCCATCGCCCTGGGTTCGGGGGCGATTCAGGCGCTCGGTGCCGACGATCCGGACCTCGCCCTGGGCGTGCGCAAGACCGAGCCCGTGAGTCCGGCCGCGCAGGCCGGGACCTTCCGCCTGCCTCCCGGGTTCGAGATCCAGCTGGTGGCCAACGAGCCCGACATCCACAAGCCCATGAACCTCGCCTTCGACGCGACTGGGCGGCTTTGGGTCACCACCAGCATCGAGTACCCCTGGGCCGCGCCCACCAACCGGGTGGGTCGGGATCGGGTGATGATCTTCGAGGACTTCGGCCCGGATGGCCGGGCCCGCAAGGTCACGCAGTTCGCCAGTGGCCTGAACATCCCCATCGGCGTGTACCCCTTCCGCACCGACGACAAGCACTGGAAGGCGATCGTGTGGAGCATCCCGCACATCTGGCTCCTGGAGGACACCGACGGCGATGGCACGGCCGACAAACGGACCCCGTTGTACGGGCCCTTCGACCACACCCGCGACACCCATGGCAACCAGGCCTCCTTCCGCCGGGGTTTCGATGGCTGGCTCTACGCGACCCACGGCTTCAACAACGACTCGCACGTCACGGCCCGCGACGGCAGCCATGTGGATCTGAACTCCGGCAACACCTACCGCATCCGGTTGGACGGCTCGCACATCGAGCACCACACGCATGGGCAGGTGAACCCCTTCGGTCTGGCCTGGGACCTGCGCGGCAACCTGTACTCCAGCGACTGCCACAGCGCGCCGCTCTACCAACTGCTCGCCGGGGGCTGGTATCCGAGCTTCGGCAAGCCCCACGACGGACTCGGCTTCGCGCCGGTGATGCTCGAGCACGCCCACGGCAGCACGGCCATCGACGGAGCGGTCTACGTCAACGACGACCTCTGGCCGGCCGAGTACCGGGACACGCTCTTCATCGGCAACGTGATGACCAGCCGATTGAACCGCGACCGGATCACCTTCGAGGGCTCCACGCCCAAGGCCGCCGAGCAGCCGGATTTCCTCACCACCAGCGATCCGTGGTTCCGGCCCGTCGACGCCACCCTGGGGCCCGACGGCGCGCTCTACATCGCCGACTTCTACAACCGCATCATCGGCCACTACGAGGTGCCGCTGACCCATCCCGGCCGTGACCGCGAACGCGGCCGCCTGTGGCGCGTGGTGGCGAAGGGGCCGGACGGCAAGCCCCGCCTGAGGCCGCCGGCGCTGCCCCCCGGGCTCGACGGGCTCGTCGGTGAACTGGGATCGCCCAGCCTGAGCCGCCGGTTGCTGGCGATGTCCGAGATCCAGGACCGGTTCGGCGCCCGTGCCTTGCCGGCCGTCCGGAAGGCCTCGGTGTCGGCGCGCCGTCAGGGCGCATCGGCGGGTCGGGTCCGGCCCGCATCGGGTGGGGTCGCCACGTCGGCGGCCGCCGATCCATCCGACCGGGCTTCGGCCACCCGCGTCTCCGCCCTGTGGCTGCGACATCGCCTCGGAGACCTCGGACCCGGGCTGACCGACCGCGACTTCCTCGCCGACCTGTCCGACCCGCACGATCCGCTGGTGCGTGTGCATGCCCTCCGGGTGGTCGCCGAACGCGGTGCGTTGTCCGGCGAGGGCGTCCCGCTGGCCGCCCGGAG
The DNA here is from genome assembly GCA_044359215.1 of Candidatus Chromulinivoraceae bacterium. GTDB lineage: Bacteria > Verrucomicrobiota > Verrucomicrobiia > Limisphaerales > UBA9464 > SXXZ01. The sequence continues at coordinate 992 of JBIKMQ010000147.1, read as the reverse complement.
GACCGTGGCCTCGGCCACGCTGGCGCAGGTGCGCCGGCAGGTGGCCTCCGCCGACGGCCTCGAGGCCCGATGCGCCGCCGAGGCCCTGGGCCAGTGGCCGGACGCGGACAACCTCCGTCCGATCCTCGACGCGCTGGGTCGCGTGCCGGCCGCCGACACCCACCTGCGGTACGTGCTGCGCAAGTCGCTGCGGGACCAGTTGAAGGTGCCGGTCGTGCTCGCCCGGGCCGCCGCGATGCCCGAGGGATCGGGGGCCGACCACCGGGCCTTCGCCGAGGTCATGCCGTCCATCCCCACGCCGGGGGCGGCGGCGTATCTCATCGCGCGACTGGACTCCCTCGGGGAGTCCTCGAACCCCACCCTGGGCGAGGCCCTGCGGCATGCGGCCCGATATGCCCCGGAGTCCGAATGGGACCGGCTGGCCGGGTTCGTCCGCCGCCGGTTCCCCGACCAGCCCGACTTCCAGTTCTCCCTGTTCCGCTCGCTGGACCAAGGACTCCAGCAGCGCGGGGCCGCCCCGACGCCGGCCCTGCGGGCCTGGGGCGGTGACCTGGCGGGACGGTTGCTGGCCGGTGGCAACGGCACGGCCTGGGTCCACACGCCGCTCGAGACGTCGACGGACAGCCCGTGGGATTTCCAGGAGCGCCGCCGGTCCGACGGCACGGCGATGCGGGTGCTCTCGAGCCTGCCCCGCGGGGAACAGAAGACCGGCATCCTGCGCTCGCCGGAGTTCGACCTCGGTGGGCGGATCGCCTTCTGGCTCTGCGGCCACGACGGGTATCCGGACCGGCCCGCCAAGCAGGTCAACCGCGTCCGGTTGCTCGATGCGGCCTCGGGCGGGGTGCTCTTCGAGGCGCGTCCCCCGCGCAGCGATGTGCTGGTGCCGGTGGCCTGGGACACCCGGGCGCACGCCGGGCGGCGCGCGGTGCTGGAGATCGTCGATGCGGACACCGGGGACGCCTATGCCTGGCTGGCGCTCGGTGGCCTCGAGG
>JBIKMQ010000178.1:0-5379 GCA_044359215.1 Candidatus Chromulinivoraceae bacterium | reverse complement strand
ATCCGGTGAAGCCGTTGCGCAGCGACCAACGTGGTCTGGTTGGCCACCTGGACTCGGGTAACTCCGATCACCTTACCTGAGGAAGGCGTAGGCAACCCGGCATCTGGGGGCAGGCTCCGGGTGGCCGCACGACAGGCCGCAACCGCATCGCTCCAGTCCACGAGGGTGCCGCCTGGGAGTCGGTAGGAACCCTTCCGGATGGCTTGAAGCGCGCCGCGCCCGAGGTCGGCAGCCCGGATTCGGTCGAGGCACAAGGTGTTGCGGTTCGCCTCCGACAAGGCCTCGGAATCGACGCACTCGAGACATTCGATGGTTTTCATGGGTTTCTTGGAGTTCCAGGACACCGGCGACTTCTACACTCGTTGGAAGCCGACCGGCATCAGGGCTTCAGGTTGGCAGAGCCGTGGGACACCAACTGTCACCGTCACGTGGCAAGGCATGCCGTTGGCGCCCGACATGAGGCGAACCGCCTGACAGGTTTCTGGCCTGGTGGGAACGGCCGCGGACGCCCCTGCAATGGAGGGGTGGGACAGCCGTTGTCCCGGGCTTGGTCCAGGATCGATGAACTTTGCTGGCGGAACGCCCAGCCGGGGAATCAATGTCGACCATCGCATGAGGACCACCTTCATCCACACCGCCGACTGGCAGCTCGGTAAACCCTTCGCCGGGGTGGCGGATCCGGCCAAACGGGCATTGCTGCAGAACGAACGCATCGAGGCCATCCGGCGCATCGGCGACCTGGCCCGCAGCCACGGCGCGGCGTTCGTCGTGGTCGCCGGGGATCTCTTCGATTCACCGCGGCCGACACAGGCCACCGTGGCCTCGGCGTGCAGCGCCATCGGCTCGATCGGCGTGCCGGTGTATGCCATCCCGGGCAACCACGACCATGGGGGCGCCGGCAGCCTGTGGACCGAGCCGTTCTTCCTCCGGGAAAGCGCCCGCCTCTCGCCCAACCTCCAGGCGCTGCTGGAGGAACACCCGAGGACTCTGGACACGGCCGTGCTGCTCCCCTGCCCGCTCGTGCGCCGCCAGGCGGCCTCCGACCCGACCACCTGGCTGCGCGATCCGGCCGGGTATGATTCCCTCCCGACCGATCGACCGCGCATCGTGGTGGCCCACGGCAGCGTGCAGGATTTCGGCCCGGCGGCGATGGACGACGAGGACCTGCCCGGGGCCAGCCAACCCAACTACATCGAGTTGGACCGGTTGCCTTCCGGCCCGATCGACTATGTGGCGCTGGGCGACTGGCACGGCACCAAGGAGGTCGGCCGGTACGCGTGGTACTCCGGCACGCCCGAGCTGGACCGCTTCGTGCGCGGCGCCGACCACGACCCGGGCAACGTGCTGGTGGTCACCGCCGAGCGCGGCGGCGCCCCACAGGTCACCGTGGTGCGCACCTCCGCCGTCGGATGGCACGACCTTGAATTCGAGTTCCTCGCCGGCCTCGACACCCGGCACCTGGCCGAACGGGTGGATGCCCGGATCGGAACCCGTGCCAATCGCGACCTCCTGCGACTGCACCTCAACGGGTCGCTCAACCTCACCGAGATGGGCGCTCTGGACGGCCTGCTGGAGGGCTGGCAGGCCCGGTTGCTCCGGATGAAGCTCACCCGCGACATCGCCCTCGTTCCCGATGAGAGCGAACGCCGCGCCCTGACCGGGCGCACCTCGGATCCCTTGATCGCGCGGGTCGCCAGCACCCTCCTCGAGCGGGCCAACGGCAACGACGAAGCCTCCGAGATCGCCCGCATCGCCCTGCGGGAACTTCACCTCCGCCTTCACCACCCCGGCCGCACTCCCTGACCCCCATGCGCATCACCCACGTCTCCCTGCAGCATTGCCGCCTGCACGCCTCGTTGCGGCACGAACTCTCACCCGGGCTCAACCTCATCGCCGGGTCCAACGAATCGGGCAAAAGCACGCTCGTCGAGGCGATCCACCGGGCCCTCTTCCTCAAGGCCAAGGGAGCCTCGGCCCACCACAAGGCCCTCGTCCCCACCACCGGCGGCATGCCCGAGGTGGAACTGGGCATCGAGGCGGCCGGTCGGCGGTTCGTCCTGCGCAAACGCTTCGGCGGCAACGGGTCCACCACCTTCGCGGCGCAGGACGCAGCACCCCAAGTCGGACCGGAGGCCGAGGCGGCCCTGGAAGCCCTCGTTGGCCCACCCGCCGGCGGCCAGCAACTCGACGAGCGCTGGGCCCACCTCTGGGTCTGGCAGGGAGACTCCATCCAGGACCCGTCCGGGCATGCCACCACCCAACGGGACCAACTGCTCGCCCGCCTGCAGGCACTCGGCGGCGCGGCCCTCCTCCAGTCGGAAAGCGACACCCGCCTCGCACAGCAGTTCGCCGACGAGGCCCAGCGCTGGTTCGTCACGGCCGGACGGGCTCGTGCCGACTCCGGCCTGGGCCGTGCGCTCAAGTCGGTCGAGCAGGCTGAGGAGCAGCACCGGACGGCTGAAACCCGCTGGAACCGGCTGCAATCGGCCCACGCCGAGCACGAGTCGGCCCAGCAGGCGATCGCGTGGGCGACCCAGGCCCTCGCCTCCCTCCAGGCCGAGGAGACCGACTGCACGGCCCGGCTGGCGGAGCTGACCGAACTGCGTTCCCGCGAAGCCAACGAGACGCACCGCAAGACGACTGCCGAGACCGCCTTGGAAGCCGCGCGCGCGATGGAACAGCGCATCCGGGAGATCTCCGACAAGGTGAACACGCTGCAAGGCGAGGCCGCCTCCCGAGGCCGGCGCTTGAACGAGGTGCGTTCATCGGCCCAGGCGGCACGGGCCGCCCTCGCATTGGCCGAGGAACAGCTTCTGTCGGCAGAGGCGCAAGCCCGCCAATCCCAGGCGCTGGGCGAGATCACCTCCAAGGAGGTGGAAACCCTCGAGATCTCGGCGCAACTGGACCTGATCCACGCGCGATCCGACAAGGCGCAGAGCCTGCAGTCGGAAATCGCCGGCAAGAATCACGCCTTGACCACCCTGCCGGCCATCTCCCGTGCGGCGCTTCGAAAACTGATGAGCCGTGAGTCGGAACTTGGCGCGGCGAAGGCGGCGGTCCAGGCGATGGCCACGGGGCTGACCGTGATCGAGACCGCCACCCCGGTGCGGGTCGGAGACGAGCTCCTCCATTCGGGACAGTCGACGACCCTCACCGCCGAGACACTGGTTCAGGTGGGTGATGGGGTTCGATTCCGCATCCAGCCCGGCGGCGGGGCGACCCTGGAGGAAACCCGCGCCCAGGCCCGTGACCTCGAGGCCGAAATCCAGGACGAACTCCGGCGCCTTGGCCTCCGCACCGTACCCGAGGCCGAGGAGGCGTTCGGCTGCCGCAATGAACTGGAGCAGCACCTGGAGGTCCTGCAGGGACGCTTGGCGGAACTGGGGCCGGAGCGGCTGGCCCAGGAGTGCGCCAGCCTGGAGGCCCGTCGGTCCGAGGCCTCTGCCCATCTGGCCCGTCTGGTGTCCCTGGCGGGCATCAGGCTTCCGACCCGCACCCTGGACGAAGCCCGGAACCATCATTCCCGCTGGAAGACCCATCATGACGCACTCGAGGGCGCGGTCCGCGGGGCCCGTTCAGCCCGTGAGAGGGCCGTCGCCCAGCGCGAGGAGTACGACACCAAGGAACGGGACCTGGGCCGTGAGGACGACGAGCAGCGTGGATGCCTGAGCGCCCTCCAGGGGCAGATGGACCTGCTGGTTCGCGACCATGGGGACGAGGCCAACCGCGCCCTCAGGCTGGGACAGGCGCAGGCGGACCTGACGGCGGCCGACGCCGGCCTCCGGTCAACCCGCGCCGCCATCGAGCGTCTCGAACCCGACCACCTGAAGGCCGACGTGGAACGCCTGCAGCGGGTCCGGACGGAGCAGTCCAACCTGCTGGCACAGTCCCGTGAGCGGGCGGCTGCGGCCCGGGGAACGCTCACCGCCGACGGCGTCAGCGACCCGGCGGCCGACCTCTCCTCGGCGACGCGCCAACTCGAGCAGGCCCGCCAATGGGCCACGGAACAACACCGTCACGCCTCGGCCATCGCACTGCTCGACCAACTGTTCCAGGAGGAGCAGCGCCACCTCTCGACGCAGTTCACCCGCCCGCTGGCCGAGCGCCTCAACGGCTACCTGCGCTGCCTGTTCGGGCCCCGGGCCGAGGCGCAGGTGGACCTCCACCAGGGCGAGTTCCAGGGACTGCGGTTGCTGCGGCCGGAAGAGGGACCGGCGCCCCTGCCCTTCGACGTGCTGAGCGGCGGCGCCCGCGAACAGGTGGCTGCGGCCTTGCGTCTGGCCGTCGCCGAATTGCTGGCCTCCGGGGGGGATGGGTGCCTGCCGGTGGTCTTCGACGATGCCTTCGCCTTCTCCGACTCGAACCGCGTCCGCGGGATGCACCGGATGCTCGACCTGGCAGCGCGTCATGGGCTGCAGATCCTGGTGATGACCTGCCATCCGACCCACTACACCGGCCTCGGTGCCCGACAAATCCTCCTCACCCGCGTCCTCGGGGCACCGGTTCCGACGCCCGCGGACCCAGCCGGGGGCCTCCGGGCCAGCCCGGTGGATCCTGAAGAACCCGAAGCTTTCGAAAAACCCCGAGCCCCAAGATCGATCGCCGAGCCACCGCCCGCCGGGTTCGACCACCCAGCGGGCGCCAACGAAACCGATCGACCGGCGCCTGCCCCGGTGCGCGCATCGGCCGCAGGCCCTGCCATCGGCCTCAGCGATGGCGTCACCGCCGAGCCAGCCGTGGCGACGTCCTCGACAACCATCCAGCCTGCGATGTCATCTGCAAACGAGGCCCGATTGCTGGAGGTGCTGGCAGCCCGCGGCGGCTCCAGCGGCAACCAGACCCTGCGCAACGCCCTCGGATGGTCCGAGGCCGACTACGACGCCGTGAAGTCGAGCCTCGTGGCCCGCGGCCACCTCATCCCCGGCCGCGGTCGCGGCGGCAGCGTGGCGCTCAGGGCGGCGTGATAGGGGTACGGAGCCGCAGCCCCGCTGAACCTCCTGCCATGAAAAAGCCCCGGACGACCGCGGTTGCGGGCCTCCGGGGCTCGAGTTCAACCAGATGCATCAGGCGGCGAAGAAGATGATCTCCTTGCCGAGAATCACCTTCGCCACGCGCTCATACGAAGCCACCCGGCCGCCGACGGTCTTGCGGTTGCCCGGTCCGAGACACTCGATCCGATCCATGCGGAAGGCCCTCAAGCACTCACGGTCCTGAATGGCAACATCAGCGATGAGCGTGGAGCCGCGGTACTCATGACACCGGCCGGTCACGACCAACGGGCGGGCCTCAAGAACCTGACGGTTGATACGCGACCGGATGAGAACCCAATCGCCCTGAGCGAGGGCCTTCAACAAGAACTCCGTGTTGGAGGCTTGGCAG
>JBIKMQ010000146.1:0-5884 GCA_044359215.1 Candidatus Chromulinivoraceae bacterium | reverse complement strand
CAGGGGCTTCGGGACCGGGGCAAGACCCTCTTCGTGGTGCACCACGACCTGCCCACCGCCCGCGACTACTTCGACTGGCTGCTGCTGCTGAACCTCCGGGTGGTGGCCTTCGGTCCCACCGCCGAGGTGTTCACCCCTGAACTCCTCCAGAAGACCTACGGCGGCAGGCTCACCCTGCTGAGCGAGGTGGCCGAGGCGGTCCAGGCCAAGGCCCGGTGAGACAATGGCCATGACCGGACCCGCGACTCCAGAAGCGCCGCCCCGTAGACCGGGCCTTGGGGGGGGGCATGTTCCGCGACCGGTGCCCGGTTGGGGGCCTGTCGTGCTCTGGCTTGCCTCCGCCGGTGTGCTCCATGCCGCCAAGATCGGGGACCTGACGGAGGTGCGCTGGACCGACCAGGCGGCCCGGTTCCTGTCGATGGCCGACCCCGCGGTCCGTCACGCCTGCCTTGGCACCGTCTTGCTGGGGGTGTCCTGCGGCCTGCTCGGGGGGTTCCTGGTCGTCCGGCGGATGGCATTGCTGGGGGACGCCCTGTCACATGCGGTGTTGCCCGGGGTGGCCTTGGGCTTCCTCTGGAACCTGGAGAAGGACCCCCTGGCCATCTTCGTCGGGGCACTTGTTGCCGGCCTGGCCGGCTCGGCCGTGGTGTCCTGGATCACCCGGACCACACGCCTCAAGGAGGACACGGCGCTCGGCATGGTCCTGGCCACCTTCTTCGGGGCGGGGTTGTGCCTGTTGTCGATGTTCCAGCGCCTGCCGACCGGCAACAAGAGCGGCATCGAGAGCTTTCTCTTCGGGCAGGCGGCAGCGCTTGGCCCCGGTGACCTCCAGCTCATGGGCGTGGTGACCGCGCTCGTCGTCGGTATGCTGGTCCTGGGCTACAAGGAATTCCTCCTGGTGAGCTTCGACCCGGGGTTTGCCCGGGTCCTGGCGCTGCCAACCCGCTGGCTTGAACGGGTGCTGCTGTTGCTGCTGGCCTTCGCGGTCGTCGCGGCCCTGCAGGCGGTCGGGGTGGTGCTCGTGTCGGCCATGCTCATCATCCCGGCGGCGACAGCGTCCCTTCTGACCGACCGCTTCCACCGGATGCTGTTGTGGAGCGCGGCCATCGGGGCGGTCTCGGGCCTGAGCGGGGCCTTCCTGTCGTTCCTGGGCACCCGCCTGCCCACCGGACCGTTCATGGTGCTGTCGGCGGGCCTGCTCTTCGGGCTGGCCCTGGTGTTCTCGCCGAGGCATGGCCTCTGGCCGCGGTGGATCCGCCAGCGTTCCCAGCGCCAACGCGTGGCCCGCGAGAACACCCTGAAGGCCATCTACCAGGTGCTGGAGTCCGGCGGATTCTCGTCGGAGGTCGTCCCGGTCGAGGCCTTGGCCTCCCGGCGGCGCGTCCACCGGCAGGCCGCCCTCCGGGAGGTCGGCTCGCTCGTCCGTGCCCAGCTTGCCACCGTCTCGGACGACGCGGTGGCCCTGACCCCGTCCGGATGGCAGGGAGCGTGCGCCATCGTGCGCAACCACCGGCTCTGGGAACTCTACCTCACCCACGCCGCGCGGATCGCGCCGGACCACGTGCACGACGACGCCGAGAAGATCGAGCATGTGCTGGGCGAGGCGACCGTGCGCGAACTGGAGCGTCGGCTGCCGAGGGCGGATGTCGACCCGCATGGCCGGCCGATCCCCTCGGTGCCGGCGGCCGACCCGGGGATGGGCCGGCGCGGGGCGTCCGACACGACGGGGGACCGCCCGGTGGGATACGGGGGACGGTCATGACGCTGGTGCCCGACTTCAGCGTCCAGCGCGTCTTCGTGGAACCGTGGACCACCGAGATCGGCACGCACGGCATGATGGCGCTGGTGACCTTCCTGGTCGGGGCGACCTGTGGTCTGGTGGGCAACTTCCTCATCCTGCGGCGCATGGCCCTGATGGGGGATGCCGTCAGCCACAGCGTCCTGCCGGGGATCGCTGCGGCCTTCCTGTGGACCGGTTCGCGGGGCATCGGGGCGATGGTCCTGGGCGCCTTCGTCGCGGCCTTCGCCACCCACCTGTTGATCGAGGTCATCACCCGCCATTCGAGGGTCCGGCCCGATGCGGCCATCGGCATCGCCTTCTCGACGCTCTTCGCCCTCGGCGTGGTGCTGGTCGCGGTGTTCGCCGACCGGGTGGACCTCGACCAGGACTGCGTGCTCAACGGTGAATTGCCGATGATCCCCCTCGAGCCCCCGGTCCGCCTCGGGTCCCTGTCGCTGGGGCCGCCGCCCTTGGTCCGGTTGGCGGGCCTGCTGGCGGCCTCCGTGCTGTTGCTGGTCCTCTTCTACAAGGAATTGCTGCTCACCTCGTTCGATCCGGGCCTGGCCGCCGGGCTGGGGCTTCCGGTGCGCGGGGTGCACCATGGCCTCATGCTGTGGCTGTCCTTGTCGGTGGTGGCATCGTTCGAGGCGGTCGGGGCGATCCTGGTCATCGCGCTGTTGATCCTGCCGGGGGCCACGGCGGCCCTCCTCACCGCGCGGATGGTGCCGCGCCTGGTCCTGGGCACGCTCCATGCCGCGCTGAGTGCGATCACGGGCATGCACCTGTCCGTGGCGCTGGACTGCTCCCCGGCCGGGGCTTCGGTGGTCGCCGGGGCCGCCTGGTTCACCGCGGCCTGGCTCTTCAGCCCGACGGCAGGGCTGGTCCCGAGGTGGTGGCGAGCGTGGCGGGCCATCTGACCGGGGGGCGCCCGGGTCGCGCACGCCATTTCTGGTGGTCTGATCGGTCCCGCCCGGTGTCCAGGTGTCCCGGTGGGCGTTGACAATCCCGCCTCTGCCTCCGACTTTTGGGAGGTATCCGACAACCATCATCGCATCCCATGAGATCCCGCAGCCTTTCCCCCAGCGTCCCTCCGCTTCGCGCCCTGTGCCTGGCCCTGATCGCGGGTGCCCTGCCGGTCCTGGCTGGTTCCGATTGGCAGACCGATTTCGCCGCCGCCAAGACCGCCGCCAAGAAGGACAACAAGGCCATCCTCCTTGATTTCACCGGCTCCGACTGGTGCGGGTGGTGCATCAAGATGAAGAAGGATTCCCTCGACCAGAAGGCCTTCCTCGAGTTCGCCGACAAGAAGCTGGTGCTCGTCGAGGTGGACTTCCCGAACAAAAAAAAGCAGTCCGACGCGGTGAAACAGCAGAACGAAGACCTCCAGCAGCGTTACAAGGTCGAGGGCTACCCGACGTTCGTGCTGGTGGATGGCGACGGCAAGGAACTCGGCCGGCACGTGGGCTACCTCAAGGGCGGGCCGTCGGCCTTCGTCCAGAAGATCGAGGGTTGGACCAAGGCCGGTTCGGCGAAGTGAGCCGGGGCGGGCCCGGTTCTGGGCTCGCCGCTTCAGGGTTCTGCTTTGGGCTCGGTCCCGCTCAGGCCGATCTGGCGCAAGGCCTCGAACAACACGATGGCGACGCAGTTCGAGAGGTTCAGTGAGCGGGCTTCTGCCTTGGCCATCGGGATGTCCAGCCAGCCCTCGCGGTGGCGTTCCAGCAACGCCCTTGGCAGTCCGGCCGTCTCCCGCCCGAAGACCAGGTGATCCCCGGGTCCGAACCTCGCCTCGGTGTACCGCCGTGGCGCTCCCTGTTCGATGAACCACAGCCGCCCGGCCGTCACCCCTTCGGAAGCCGTGGGCACCGAGGGTTGGGACGTGAGGTGCGCCTCGTAGGAGGACCAGTCCGGCCAACGCCGCCACTGGACCAGCCTCCAGTAGTCCATGCCCGCGCGGGCCAAGCGGCGGTCGTCGATCTCGAAGCCCAGCGGCTCGATGAGGTGCAGGGTGGCTCCGGTCGCGGCGCACAGCCGGGCGATGTTGCCGGTGTTTGGCGGGATCTCAGGTTCGACCAGGACGATGTTCACGGGGCGGGATCGGTGACGAACCCGCCGGACGGTGATGGATCCGGCCCGGGTGCGGCAATCGGGAACCCTGGACGTTCATTCGGCTCGGAATGCCGCACGGCGCCCCGGGCCGGGAGCGAGCGGACAGGGTGAGTCATCCACTGGAAACCCGGCCGTGCCGGTGGGCCGGCACTGGCGCAGGTGCCTTGGCGCTTGCCCGGTTCCCGGCACCGGGGATCATACCACCCGATGTCCGCCTCGCCGCCTCCTGGATCGCCGTCCGGTTCCCAGCCCCTCTGGAACACCCCGGAATTCCCGCGGGTGGTTCCCTTCGCGGTGTTCCTGCTCATTGGCAGTCTCTCGGGCAAGTTCTTCGCCGGGTCCGAGTATTGGATCTACGCGCTGAAGACCATCGTCGTCGCCGGCCTGGTCTGGTCCCTGCGCGGGCGCCTGCCCGAGATGCGGTGGACCGTCAGCCTGCCGGCCGTTGCCGTCGGCATCGCCGTGGCGGTCCTCTGGATCGGTCTGGACGGGCGGATTCCCTCCCTGTCGGCCCTGTATGACCGATTCTCCACCCTCTGGACGGGCAAGGCGCCAGCTTCCGAGACGATGGATCCGCCCTGGAACCCGCTGGCCTTCTTCCGGGACGCCCCGGCCCTGGGTTGGGCCTTCGTGGTGGTTCGCGTGGTCGGTCGATCGGTCCTCGTGCCAATGGTTGAGGAGGTCTTCTACCGCTCGTTCCTGTACCGCATGGTCGTGCGTCCCGATTTCGAATCGGTGTCGATGGGCCATTGGCACCCCCGGGCCTTCGCCGTGACCTGCCTGCTGTTCGGGCTCAGCCATCCGGGGCAGTGGCTCCCGGCCATCCTCTGTGCGGCCCTCTACCAGGGCCTGGTGCTGCGGCACCGCAGGCTGGGGGATGCCATGCTGGCCCACGGCGTGACCAATGCGATCATCAGCGGCTACGCGATCGCCACGGGCAACTGGCAGTTCACCTGAGGCCGTCCGAGGCCTGCCGCCGCATGGATCGAGGTTCCGAACCCGACATGGAGCGTCCGACGGACGATTCCACCCCACGGCATCGCACGACCGCCGTACCGCCGTGCGTGGTCTTCGAGGATGACGACCTCCTGGTGGTCGACAAACCTCCCGGCTGGAACACCCACGCGCCGGATCCGCACGCGGGGGAGGGGATCCATGAGTGGTTGCGCCACCGGGAACCTCGTTGGGCCGACCTGGCCATCCTCCATCGGCTCGACAAGGAGACCTCCGGCCTGATCGTGTTTGGCAAGACGCCCCTGGCCAACCGCTCGCTGACCCGGCAGTTTGAGGAGCGCCGAGTCGAGAAGGCCTATCGCCTCCGCACCGATCGCCCGATCCGCGCCTTGGAATGGACCGCCGAATGGTCCCTCGTCCGGGCCGGGGATCGTCAGGTGGCCCGGCCGCGGGCCGCCGGCATGGAGCCCGCCGAAACGGTGTTCCGGCGCCTGGCCGAGTCGGCCGGGGGCATCGACTGGGAGGCCTTTCCCAAGACGGGGCGCACCCACCAGATCCGCGCCCACGCGGCCGAGGGCGGCATGCCGATCCTCGGTGACCGGCTCTACGGCGGTGGCCCGGCCCGTCGGCTGCACCTCGTCTCGCATCGGTTGGCCTTCGAGCATCCCCGGACCGGGCGCCCCATGGCCTGGACGGTCGAGCCCGACTGGTCCGCCGATCCCCGGGTGTTGCTGCGTCGCGCCGTGATCACCCCCGGGGAGACCGACGCGTTCCGACGCCTGCATGGCGCCGCCGATGCGGGTGCCGAGGGGCTGCACCTCGATGCCTGGGGCCCGTTCCACCTGCTGTACAGCGACCCCGATGCCGGGCGCGGCGGCCTGGAACAACCGGGCCGGGTCGCGGGCCTCGAGGTGCCCGACTTGTACCACCGGCCGCTCAACCGGCGCGTGGGCTGCGTCGGCATCGACGAGAACGGCCCGCGCCGGGTCTGGGGCCGCGAGGCCCCGCCCGCCTTCACCGTCCGGGAGAATGGGGTGGCCTACG
>JBIKMQ010000145.1:0-5905 GCA_044359215.1 Candidatus Chromulinivoraceae bacterium | reverse complement strand
TTGGAGGTTTGCAGGCCGTCCGAGGCCTTGGTTGAGGGCTGAAGTGGTCGGATCACCCGCTCTTGGCCGGTATCCATGCACGAGGACGCAGGTAAGGTTGGAAGATCCTCGCCCAAATACGCTCCCAACAACCCTCCGGGCCCAACGGCTCCGCAGTATTCTTCAACCCGCCCAGGAACAGGCTCAGGTTGGTCAAGAGATCCCGCGCTCAGGAGGCATCACCGTGGGTGCTGGTCAGCTCAGTCGCAGTTGCCTCCCGCTCTGGGTCATGCGACCCACCGCGCCCAAAAACAATCGACTGCTCGTGATGGCCTCCCGCCCCCCCCGCCGGATCGGCGCAGGACACGAACAGTTTCCACCAGTTGTACTCCAGCGCGACGTTCCGGGCCGCCACCTGGCACCGCAGCAGGTCTTTCGACATGAACCCGCCCCAGCCCCACTGGTTCTTGAGTTCGTCGCAGGCGTTCTCGCTGTCGGCCCTCTGCCGGTACAGGTCTGCAAGGCTCAGCGCTTCCAACTTCAGGTTCGTCATCAGGATCTGGTGCTCGTAGCTGGGGGCCTGGGCTTCGGAAATCAGTTCAGGCTGGTACTTCTGCTCCGGACCGGCCAAGGCCGCGGGCCTTCGGTCTTCGGCTACCCTCCTCCGCCTCAGCACCACGATGCGCCGGTTTCGGCTCCATCCGCTCAGCCGCAGGGTGCCCCCAAGGGCCTCCCACCGATGGATCGTCGATCGCCACCCGCCCTTGGCCTCCAAGGCCCGGATCAACTGCTTGACCCCCTTGGTCTGTCGCTGGCGAAAGAGGTACTTCTGCCCTCGTGCCTCGCAGTCCGCCAGCAACGCCTCTCCTGCCCGTAGGCGGCATCCCCGCAGAGCAATGCCGGCCTGCATTCCGCCGGCAGGCCCTCCCACAGCCGCCACAGGTTCGAGCGCCCATGACCAGCCGCATGCTCCTTGCCCGGATGCACCTCCACGTCGAGCACCAGCCTCAGATGGCGGATCATCAGGGTGTGGTAGGCGTGGCTCGGTCGGCCTGGTTTGTGGGGGTTGTAGCCAAGCTCGGCCCCGTCTTGATGACCGAAGAGCGGCTTGACCGTCACATCCAGATCCAGCACCCAGGGGTGGCGCAAGGCCGGCAGCCAGGTCTTGGTCAAAGCCTCGATCTGCCAGCGTGCGCAGGCCTCCGCATCGGCTCCGGCAAAGGCCCGTCGCACGCTGTCCTCGCTGCACACCTTGCTCATCCCCGACCCGACCGGATTGACCGTGTCGGCGCGCAAACCGGTGATGTGTGCGTAGCGGAACTGACCGGCCAGGACCGAAAGGGTGATCGTGCCCAAAAGGTTGGTCAGGGTGGGAGCGTTCGGACTGGAGAAACGCAGTGGACATCGCTCAACCCATTGACTGAAAAGGCCCGCAGTCGCCAAGAACTGGCTGAAGAAGACCAGTTGACCCAGTGGCGTGAGCGGCGAGGCCGGATCCCGCTCCACGTGGATGCGCCGGCCATGGGTGTCCACCGCCAACCCATCCAGATCCCCCTTTTCCACCTCACCAAACGGGTGAACCTCCAAAGCCCTCTCAAAAGAGTCCATCCCCAATCCCACCAGCCCTTTTCTTCAACTTCCATCAACTTCAACTGCCGGATTTAGGGATGAACGGGTGCAGGATGCCGCAGGTCGGCTTCCCCGGAAAGCTTCGGCACCCCTCCGGTCGGCGAGGAGTTCAGATGGCCCTCAGGCCTGACACACGGCAGGCGGCGGGTGGTGTGATTTGGAATCAACCCATCGTCGGGCACGGTTTTTGGTTTCAGGCCCGGGGCCAGCGCGGCCTACGATCAAAACCAGATCCGGAACTTCCCGGGTCGCCCTTCGCCAACGGCATGTTTCCCCACCGACACTTCCGACATTGTCCCCGATGCGGTCAACCGATCGTGCCGCCGGACGGCAAGGGGCCCATGGCCTGCACGGCCTGTGGGTTCCGGTTGTACTTCAACCCGGCGGTGGCCGTCGCGGTGTTCGTCCAGGATGCCGCCGGCAGGGTGCTCTTGATCCGACGCGCGAAGGAACCGGGCGCCGGCAAGCTGGCCCCGCCCGGAGGCTTCATCGACGTGGGCGAACGCGCCGAGGACGCCGTCCACCGCGAGGTGCATGAGGAGGTCGGCCTGCGGTTGACGGACCTCCGGTTCCTGGGATCCCAGCCCAACGAGTACCTCTTCGGGGGCGTGCTCTACCCCGTGCTCGACCTGTTCTTCACCGCCCGACTGGCGGATCCGGCAGCGGCCTCCGGCGAGGTGGACGCGGGTGAGGTCGAGGCGGTCGGCTGGCACGCGCCGTCCGACGTGGCCCCTGGGGACCTGGCCTTTCCCTCGATGCGGGCCGCATGGCAGGACTGGCTTCGGGCAAATCCCGCGTTTGCGGGCGGCGCGCCGGGGGATAGGGTCGGGCCGTGATCCGCAACGTGATCTTCGACTGGTCCGGCACCCTGGTGGACGACTTGCCGGCCGTCTGGCGGGCCTCGAACCATGCGCTCGAACAGGCCGGGGTGCCGGCCATGCCCCTCGAGCAATTCCGCCGGGAGTTCCGGCTCCCGGCCCGAGATTTCTACATCGAGCGGGTGCCGAAGGAGGCCCTGCCCGAGCTCGAACGGTGGTTCCTCGACGGCTTCCGCCAGGTTCAGGATTCGGTTACGCCGCTGCCGCATGCCCGCGACTTCCTCGAGTTCTGCCGCGCCCGCGGACTGCGGACCTTCCTGCTGAGCGCGGTGCATCCTGCGCTCTTCGAGCACCAGGAGCGCGCCTCCGGGTTCGGCGGATTCCTCGACCGCACCTACCTCGGTGCCAACGACAAGAAGGACCTCATCGCCCGGATCCTTCAGGAGAATGCCCTGGACCCGGCCGAGACCATCTTCATCGGCGACATGCGCCATGACATCGAGACAGCCCACCATGGCGGGGTGAACTCGGTGGGCGTGCTGACCGGATACGACAGCCTCGACAAGCTCCGGGAGGCCCGGCCGCATCTCATCGTCGAGCACCTCGCGGAACTGCGCCGGCACCTCGAGGAGAACGACCTCCGGCTGGCGCCACGGTCGCCGGTGAGGTTGCCGTATCCCATCCCGACCGTGGGGGCCCTCATCCACGACGACGCGGGCCGCATGCTGTTGTTCAGGACGGCCAAGTGGTCGGGTCTGTGGGGGATTCCCGGGGGCAAGATCGAGTGGGGTGAACCCTCCGAGGACGCCCTGCGCCGGGAACTGCGCGAGGAGACCGGCCTCGAGGTCGACGGCATCGAGTTCGTGATGGTGCAGGATTCGATCCGGTCGACCGAGTTCTATCGTGAGGCGCATTTCCTCTTGCTCAACTACACCTGCCGCGCCCTGCCGGGGCAAACCGTCCGGCTCAACGACGAGGCCCAGGACCACGCCTGGGTCGACTGGGACCAGGCCTTCACCCTGCCCCTCAACGCGCCGACGCGACGGTTGCTCGAGGTGGTCCAGGCCAGGACCCTGCAGGCCCCGTTGGCCTAGCCGCACCCCATGGACACCATCACCCTCCGCGACCTCGAGGTCCATTACCACATTGGCGTTCCTGACGAGGAGCGCGTCCATCCGCAGCGCCTGCTGATCTCGGTGGAGATGGAGACGGACATCCGGCAGGCCGCCGCCACCGAAGACCTGGCCCACACCATCAACTACTTCGCGGTCAGCCAGCGCCTCCTGGGCCTCGGCCGCGGCCGATCCTGGCGCCTGATCGAAACGCTGGCCTCGGAGATCTCCGGCCTGGTGCTCCAGGAGTTCGGGGCGCGCCGCGTCCACGTGGAGGTGAAGAAGTTCATCATCCCCGAGGCCCGGCACGTGTCGGTGCGGATCACCCGATCACACCCGTCGACCGGTTGACCGGACCGACCGGCAAGAAAACCGGCTTGTCAGGGCCGATTGAACGTTCAACGTCCCGCCCTCAGCCGGCACCGGGCCTCCCCGGATTCCCCGGCGCATCGACACGGTATCTCATGGAAGAACACATCGAGGTTGAGGGCAAGGTGATCGCGGTTCTGGCCGGGACGATGTTCCGCGTCGAACTCGACAACAAGCACATCGTCCTGGCGACGATCTCCGGCAAGATGCGCAAGCGCTTCGTGCGCCTGACGCCCGGCGACCGGGTCAAGATGGAGATGTCACCCTACGACCTGAACAAGGCCCGGGTGATCTGGCGCATCGGCTGAGGATCGCCGGGCGCCCCGGCAAGCCTCACGCCGGCAAGCCGATAGACCCGCCCGCCCCACAGACCGTCGCCGAGACGGGTCCAACCAGGGCAGTTCCGCCGGGCCGGTCTGATTGATCGGCGGCATGACGGGAATTTCAGAGCTCCGGGGAGTTCGGGACGCCCGCGGCATGACCAATCTGGCCTGACCGCACGGACAAGGCTGGACCAATCGGAGTCACTTGGCCGGATCGGCGGCGGCATCCTCCTCCTGGGACTCACTGATCACCGGGGCGATGGCCTGAAGCTTGTCCTTGTCGGCCAGGTTGATGAGCTTGACCCCCATCGTGTTGCGGCCGGCCTCGCGGATGCCATTGACCGGAATGCGCACCATCTGGCCGCCCGAGGTGATGAGCATCAGCTCGTCGGAATCGCGCACGGTCAAGGCACCCACCACATTCCCGGTCTTGTCGCCGGTCTTCATGGTGATGATGCCCTTGCCGCCACGGCTTTGCTGGCGGTACTCCTCGAAGTCGGTCCGCTTGCCGATGCCGTTCTCGCCGGCCACCAGCAGCGTGGCGTCCGGATCGACCAGGGCCAGGGCCACCACCGCGTCGCCCTTCTCGAGTTCGATGCCCTTCACGCCGCCCGCGTTGCGGCCCATGGATCGCACCTGATCCTCCTGGAAACGGATGCTCATGCCCTGCTGGGTGATGAGCACGATCTCGTTCTGGCCGTTGGTCAGGCGCACCTCGACGAGGTCGTCGCCCTTCTCGAGGTTGATGGCGATGATGCCACCCTTGCGGACATTCTGGAAATCGGACAGCTCGGTGCGCTTGACCGTGCCCATGCGCGTCACGAAGAAGAGCTCGTTGGACTGTTTCCAGGTGAGGTCCTCCTTGTTGGCCCCGTACTTCGAGGTCACCCGCACCAGGGTCTGGATCTTCTCCTCGGCGCGCAGTTCCAGGAGGTTGGCGATGCTGCGTCCCTTGGCCGCCCGACCCATGTCGGGGATCTCGTGCACCCGCTCGACATACACCCGGCCCAGGTTCGTGAAGAACATGAGATAGTCGTGGGTGCTGCAGGTAAAGAGGTGCTCGATGAAGTCGCTGTCCTCGGCCTTGTCGGCCTCGCGGGTGCTCATGCCGATGACGCCCTTGCCACCGCGCTTCTGGGCCCGGTAGCTCGAGACGTTGGTGCGCTTGATCAACCCGTTGTGCGTCAGGGTCACGATCACCCCCTCGTTGGCGATGAGATCCTCGATGGCCATCTCGCCCTCGTCGGGGACGATCTCGGACATCCGGGGCGTGGCATGCTTGTCCTTCAGCTCGCGCAACTCCTTCTTGATGATGGAGAGCACCCGGGATTCGCGGGCCAGGATGTCCAGCAAGTCCTTGATTCGCTCGATGAGCTCGGCGTACTCGGCCTTGACCTTGTCGATCTCGAGGCCGGTGAGCTGGTAGAGCCGCAGTTCCAGGATGGCGTCGACCTGGCGCTCGGTCAGCGCATAGCGG
Source organism: Candidatus Chromulinivoraceae bacterium (assembly GCA_044359215.1). Taxonomy (GTDB): domain Bacteria; phylum Verrucomicrobiota; class Verrucomicrobiia; order Limisphaerales; family UBA9464; genus SXXZ01. The sequence continues at coordinate 198 of JBIKMQ010000145.1, read as the reverse complement.
CCGGAGGCGTTGAGCCGATCCTCGCTGCGGATGAGGATGCTCCAGCGCTCCACCTGGGCACGGGTCCACTCGAAGGCCAGCAGCTTGATGCGGGCCTCGTCCCGGGTCTTGGAACCCCGGATGATGCGGATGAACTCGTCGAGGTTGTTGAGGGCGCAGATGTAGCCCTCGAGCAACTCGGCGCGCTCCTCGGCCTTG
>JBIKMQ010000144.1:0-5912 GCA_044359215.1 Candidatus Chromulinivoraceae bacterium | reverse complement strand
GGCACGTGCCCGAAGATCTCGGCGAACAGGCTCACGGGCAGGTGGGTCACCGGTGAGGCCCTCCCGGAGCCGCCTGTGCGGACTTTGGCGGACATGGCCGGAGGGTGCTGCAAGACCGACTCCGGGGCGATGCCAGACTCGCGGCCGCATGAGCCGACCACCCCAACGGAATCCCCGACCGACGACGCCGATCGGCACATTTGCCCGGTTCACCTGGCCTCTGGCCCTCCTGACCGGCTGCCTGTGCGCCCTCGCCCAGGGTTCCCGCGACGATTACCAACGCGCCCTCGGCCTGGCCCAGCGCACCGAGAACACCGTGTTCCGCGCCTCGGTGGCCCCGCAGTGGATCCCCGCGGGCGACGGCCGCTTCTGGTACCGCGTGGCGACGGCACCCGACCGCGCCGAGCACGTGTTCGTGGACCCGCGAACGGCCGCCCGGGAACCGCTGTTCGACCCCACCGTGCTCGCCTCCCGGCTGACGGCGGCCGGAGCCTCCGGGGTGGAGGCCGGATCGCTCCGGCTCGACGCCCTATCGGTCGAGCTGGAGGGGGACCGGCGGATCCTCCGGTTCCGCCATGGAGGACGGCGCTGGAGGGCCTCGGGCCCGGAGCTGTCCCTGCAGCCGGACTCCGCCCCCGAGACACCCATCGCCTCCGCCTCACCCGGGCAAACTCCCCGGAAGTCCAGGACCACCGGCGCCGAGACCGAGATCGTCCTGGTGAACCGCACCGCCGACGACGTGGAGCTGTACTGGCTGGACGACCAGGGGACGCGACGGCCCTACGGCCGGCTGCGGGCCGGGGCCGAGCGACGCCAGCACACCTTCGCCGGGCATGTCTGGCTGGGGACCGACCGGAACGGCACGGTCCTCGGCGTCTTCACCGCCGAGGAGAGGGACGGTCGCGCGGAATTCGTGAATCCCACGCCCGCATCCAAGCCGACCGCCGCCCCGGCCGAGGAGACCCCGGGGGGAAAGCCCGGCCCCCACGACTCTCCCGACGGCCGATGGACGGTCGAGGTGCGTGACCACAACCTGTTTCTGAGGCCCAGGGTCGGCGGCGAGGCGGTCCGCCTGAGCAAGGACGGAATCGCCGGCGACGCCTATCACCCCGAGGTGCGCTGGTCGCCCGACTCGTCACACCTCGTGGCGCGGCGGGTCCGGGAGGTGCCGCACCGGCGCGTGTCCTGGATCGAGGCCGCACCGAAGGATCAACTGCAGCCCAGGCTGCATTCGCACGACTACTTCAAGCCGGGAGATCCCCTGCCCCACCCGCGACTGCGGGTCTTCGCCGTGGAGGGATTCCGACAGCACGACGTGAGTGAGGCACACCACCCCAACCCCTTCACAGAGAATGGCGCGCTCGACGTCCAGTGGTCGCCGGACGGAACGGAGTTCTACGTCGACTACAACCAGAGGGGCCACCAGGTGTACCGGATCCTTGCCGTGAACCGTACCGGGGCGGTCCGCACGGTGGTCGAGGAGACCCCGAAAACCATGGTGGACTGGACGGCCAAGACCTGGCGGCACTGGCTCCACGGGCGGGGCGAACTGCTGTGGATGTCCGAGCGCAGCGGGTGGTGCCACCTGTGGCGCGTCGACATCGCCACGGGCGCCGTGAAGAACGCCCTCACCCAGGGCGACTGGGTGGTCCGCTCGGTGGAGCATGTCGACACGGAGCGCCAGCAGGTCTGGTTCCTCGCCGGGGGCATCCGGCCGGGGGAGGACCCCTACCACCTCCACCTCGCCCGCGTGAACTTCGACGGCACCGGGCTCGTGGTGCTGACCGAGGGCGATGGCACCCACAGGATCCAGTTCTCCCCCGACCGGCGCTGGTTCCTCGACACCTGGTCCCGGGTGGATCACCCGCCGGTGACCGAGCTGCGCCGCGCGGAGGACGGCCGCAAGGTCCTCGAACTGGAGCGGGCCGACATCGACCGGCTCCTGGCCACCGGATGGTCGGTCCCAGAACGCTTCACCGCCAAGGGGCGCGACGGCACGACGGACATCCATGGCATCCTCATCCGCCCGTCCCGGATGGATCCGATGGCGAAGCTCCCGGTGATCGAGGAGATCTACGCGGGCCCGCAGGGAGCCTTCGTGCCCAAGGAGTTCGGCCGCCTGACCCGGCAGCACGCGCTGGCGGAGCTGGGCTTCGTGGTGGTCCAGATCGACGGCATGGGCACCAGCCAACGCTCCAAGGCCTTCCACGACGTGGCCTGGAAGAACCTGGCGGACGCAGGCTTTCCCGACCGGAAGCTGTGGATCCGGGCGGCGGCGCAATCCCGCCCGTGGATGGACCTCGGCCGGGTCGGCCTGTACGGCGGCAGCGCCGGGGGCCAGAACGCCCTGCGCGGGCTGCTCGACCACGGCGAGTTCTACACGGTGGCCGTCGCCGACTGCGGCTGCCACGACAACCGCATGGACAAGATCTGGTGGAACGAGCAGTGGCTCGGCTGGCCCGTCGACGACGCCTACCGGCGCTGCTCCAACGTGGAGGACGCGCACAAGCTCACCGGCAAACTGCTCCTGGTGGTGGGCGAGGTGGACACCAACGTGGACCCGGCCAGCACCCTGCAGGTCAGTGCCGCGCTGGTCCGTGCCGACAAGGACTTCGAGCTGCTGGTGATGCCTTCCACCAACCACGGCGCGGCCGAAACGCCCTACGCCAGTCGGCGGCGCATGGACTTCTTCGTGCGCCACCTGCTGGGCCGGGAACCCCGCTGGCATTGACCGCAAGGCTCCGGCGGCCAAACACCGACCGGGCCAAGCCCCAACCCGGCGCAGTCTCGAACCCAGCCGAGGTCGGCTGCAGTCCCGGAGCCTGTCCTGAGCTTCCGGACAGGCTGTCAGGCCAGCAGCGCCTGGATCGGGTGCGACTCCTCGACGCCGGTGAGACGCTGGTCGAGCCCCTGGCTCTTGAAGGTGAAGCGCCGGTGGTCCACGCCCATGCACTGGAGGATCGTGGCGTTCAGGTCGTTGATGTGCACCGGGTTCTCCACGACGTTGTAGCTGAAGTCGTCGGTCTCGCCGTACGAGATGCCGCCCTTGATGCCGCCGCCGGCCATCCACATGCAGAAGTTGCGCGGATGGTGGTCGCGCCCGTAGTCGGTGCGGGTGAGCCGGCCCTGCGAGTAGACGGTGCGGCCGAATTCGCCGCCCCAGATGACGAGCGTGTCCTCGAGCAGGCCCCGCGCCTTGAGGTCATGGATGAGCGCCGCGGAGGCCTGGTCGATGTCCTTGCACTGGGCGCGAATCTCGGACGGCAGGTTGCCGTGCTGGTCCCAGCCCCGGTGCAGGATCTGCACGCAGCGCACCCCGCGCTCCACCAGTCGCCGGGCCAGGAGCGTGCTGGCGGCGAAGGTCCCGGGCTTCTTCACGTCGTCGCCGTACAGGTCGATGGTGGCCTTCGATTCGCCGGAGAAGTCCACCAGGTCGGGCACGCTGCTCTGCATGCGGAAGGCCATCTCGTACTGCGCGATGCGGGTGAGCGTCTCTGGGTCGCCCCAGCGCTCGTGGGTCCGGGCATTGAGCCGGTTGAGCGCATCGAGCAGGCCGCGGCGGTCCTCTCGGCTGACACCCGGCGGGTTGTCGATGTACAGCACGGGGTCGCCGATGGACCGCAGGGCCACGCCGGTGTAGCGGGTCGGCAGGAAGCCGCTGCTCCACATGCGGGTGAAGAGGGCCTGCGCGTCGGCCTTGGACGACCAGTTGGGCGTGAGCACCACGAAGGCGGGCAACTCGTTGTTCTCGCTGCCCAGGCCGTAGGCGAGCCAAGAGCCGAGGCTCGCCTTGCCGGGCACCTCGCTGCCCGTCATCACGAAGGTGCAGGCCGGGTCGTGGTTGATGGCGTTGGTCTGGACCGACTTGAGCACCGCCAGGTCATCCACCACCCGGGCCGTGTGCGGGAGCAGTTCGCTGATCCAGCGCCCGCTCTGGCCGGCCTGATGAAACTTGAACATCGTGGGCGCCACCGGGAACCGGGACTGACCCGAGGTCATGGTGGTGATGCGTTGGCCATTGCGGACCGAATCAGGCAGGTCCTTGTCGAAGTACTCCTGCAGCTTCGGCTTGTGGTCCCAGAGGTCGAGCTGGGACGGCGCGCCGTTCATGTGCAGGTAGATCAGGCGCTTGGCCTTGGGCGCGAAGTGCGGGAAGCCCGGCAGCGGCGGATGGACCCTGGCCACCGGCGGGGTGCCCGCGGCGGCGTTGAGCTTGCCCGCCGCCAGCGTGGCCAGCGCAAGCCCGCCCAGGCGGATGCCCGTGTTGCCGAAGAACTGACGCCGGGTCTGGTTCAGGTGGAATTCGAACAGGGGATTCATGGTCAGTTGCGGGTCACGGTTTCGTCGAGGTTGAGCAGCAGGTTGGCCGTCAGGGTGTAGGCGGCCAGTTCCGTCTCGGGCAGCCCGGCCCTAGGCGCCGATTCGCCGACCCGGATGGCCTTGCGGGCCGATTCCGGATCGGCTTGATAGCGTCCCAAAAACCGGTTGAAGGCCTCACGGATCACCCCGGCCTCGTCCGGACTGGGCGCGCGGGAGAGGACCGTCTTGAAGGCGAAGCCGATCCGATCCTCCGGGCGGGTCCCGCCCTCGGTCATCATGCGGGTGGCCAGGCCGCGGGCGGCCTCGAAATGCTGCACGTCGTTGAGCAACTGCAAGGCCTGCAGCGGCGTGTTGCTGCGCTCGCGCCGGGAACAGAACTGCTCGCGGTTGGGCGCGTCGAAGGTGGCCATGAAGGGCGGCGGCGCCGTGCGCTTGAAGAACACGTACAGGCTGCGCCGGTAGAGGGCCGCACCGGATTCCTGACGGTAGGTCCGGGTGTTGGAACCGCTGTAGCCCACCGGCTCCCAGATGTTCGGCGGCTGATAGGGTCGCACGCCCTTGCCACCAATCGTGCCGTCCAGCAGGCCCGAGACGAACAGCGCATTGTCGCGCAACTGCTCGGCATCGAGGCGGAAACGCGGGCCGTGGGCCAGCCAACGGTTCTCGGGATCCCGCTGCAGGAGGGCCGGCGGGACGGCCGCCGACTGCCGGTAGGCCGCCGAGGTCACCAGGGAGCGGACCAGGGCCTTCACATCCCAGCCGGATTGCCGGAAGGAAACCGCCAGCCAGTCGAGCAACTCCGGATGGCTGGGCGGCTCGCCCTGCGACCCGAAGTCGTCGGCGGTCTTCACGAGGCCGATCCCGAAGAACTGCTGCCAGAGACGGTTGACGGTCACCCGGGCGGTCAGGGGGTGTTCCGGTGACACCAGCCAGCGGGCCAGGTCGAGACGGTTGGGAGTCGGTCCTGACGCTTTGAGCGCCGGCAATGCCGCCGGCACGGCGCGCCCCACCTTCTCGCCGGGCGCGTCATACTGGCCACGCACCATGACAAAGCTCTCGCGGGGCTTGTCCATGTCGCGCCAGATGAAGGTCTGCGGCAGCTGATCCTGGAAGGCGTCACGCTGGCGACGCAGGTCGGCCACGGTGGCATGGAGGGGGTCCATGATGGTGCGGGTGTCGGTGCAGACCCGGGCGAGGTAATGCTCGCGCAGCATGCGCGTCTGCTCGGGCGTGCGCTGGTCGGCCGGCACCTCCTTGAGGATCTTCCGCAGGTTCTCGGGGATCTCCTTGGAGTCCTTGCCCTGGTGCTGCGCCAGCCAAGCCGAGAAAGAACTGCGGGGATCACGCACCGGGTCGATGCGGCCCCCGATCCCGGCCAGGTCCCAGTGCACGGTGCCGCCGTGCTGGGTGTAGGCGATGCCGGTGACCGGTTGGCCCGCCTTGAGACCGAGGGCCTCGGCATCAAACTCAAGCCGCGCCCATTCACCCGCCTTGGGAAGCGGACCGGCGTGCTGGCGGCCCGGCTTGCCCTTCACGCCCCAGTCGGTGGCATCGGCATCCCCCCAGACCACCCGATGCTCCCAGTCTCCCTG
>JBIKMQ010000143.1:0-5926 GCA_044359215.1 Candidatus Chromulinivoraceae bacterium | reverse complement strand
CGGCAGGCCCGGTACCGGGGCATGGATCATGGCGAGCCCGACCCCATCGCCGCGGCCAGGCTCTGCGAGGAGGCCGGCGCCCACGGCATCACGGCCCACCTCCGGGAGGACCGTCGGCACATCATCGACCGCGACATCGTCGCGTTGCGACGCGCCGTCCGCACCCGCCTGAACTTCGAGATGGCCAACGCGCCGGAGATCGTCGGGATCGCCCTGTCGGTCCGTCCGGACATCGTGTGCATCGTGCCCGAGAAGCGGGAGGAGATCTCCACGGAGGGAGGCCTCGATGTCCGGGGCCATGAGGCGGCCTTGCGCGAGACGATCCGTCGCATGGATGACGCGGGCATTGGCGTGAGCCTCTTCGTCGATCCGGAGCCCTCCCAGATCGAGGCGTCGGCCCGGGTCGGTGCGGGCTTCATCGAGCTGCACACGGGCGCCTATGCCGAGGTGTTCCACCGGAAGGCCGAGAGGAACCGCGAGCTGGAGCGGCTGGTCGCGGCGGCCGGGCACGCCCACCGCTCGGGCCTCCGGGTCAATGCGGGACACGGGTTGAACCTGGAGAATCTCCCGTTGCTGCATGTAGTTCCCCACCTCGAGGAGCTGAACATCGGCCACTCCATCATCAGCCGGGCGGTCTTCGTGGGCCTCGAGCGGGCGGTGAAGGAGATCCTCGCCGCCATGGAAGGCTACGGGGGCGCGTCCCGGCCGTCGCCGGCCACATGATCCTCGGCGTGGGCATCGACCTGGTCGAGGTCGGTCGCATCCGCGACTCGCTGGAGCGTCTCGGGGAGCGATTCGCCCGGAGGTTCCTCCTGCCCTCGGAGTACGACTACTGCTTCGGGCACCCGGATCCATCCACCCACGTCGCCGCCCGGTTCGCCGCCAAGGAGGCGGTCAGCAAGGCCTTCGGCACCGGCATCGGCGGGGAGATGGGCTGGCTCGACATCGAGGTGGTCCGCTCGGAGATCGGGTCCACCTCGGTCCTGCTGCACGGCGCGGGCCGGGCACTCTTCGAGCGTCGGTCGGCCTTCGCGGTTCATCTCAACCTCACCCACACCGCCCAGCATGCCGTCGCGGTGGCCGTGCTCGAGGGGCAGGCGCCCGTGGCAAACGAACAGGCCCCGCTTCCGCGGGGCCTTTCTGGTGGCGATGGATCGCCGGTGGGACGGTGATCTGGGGCGATCAGCGGACCCCGTCCTCGGCGACCTCGGGGTCGCGCACGGCCTCCACCGCCTCGATCCGCCGGCGCAGCTTGGCCAGGGCGATGTTCTGCAGCTGGCGGATGCGTTCGCGGGTCACGCCGAACTTCTGGCCGATCTCGTCCAGGGTCTTCTCTTGGCCGCCGTCCAGGGCGAAGCGCTCCCGCAGGATGGTCATCTCCCGCGAATCGAGGATGTGCAGGCTGTTCTGCAGCAACTGGTGCGTGGTTCTGCTTTCGAGGTCCTCGTAGGGCGTCTGGCAGGACTCATCGGGCACGACGTCGCCCAGGCGGCTGGAATCCTCGTCCCCGAGCGACTCGTCCAGCGAGCTTGTCCGGAGTGAGGCCCGACGCCACAGGCGCACCTTGCGAATCGGGACCTGCATCTCCTCGGCGATCTCCTCGTCGGTCGCCTCCCGGCCGAAGAGCTCCTGGAGCTCCATCGCCACCCGTCGCATCTTGGAGATCTTGTCCACCAGGTGGACCGGCAGGCGGATGGTCTTGGATTGGTTGGCCAACGCCCGCTTGATGGACTGCTTGATCCACCAGGAGCTGTAGGTGGAGAGCTTGCCGCCCTTGGACGGATCGAAGCGTTCCACCCCCTTCATCAGGCCCATGTTGCCCTCGTTGATCAGATCCAGGAGCGGAAGGCCCAGACCGTCGTAGTCCTTGGCGATCTTCACCACGAGACGCAGGTTGGCCCGGATCATGTGCTCCCGGGCGACGGTGTCTCCCTTCTTGATGCGCGCGGCGAGGGCGTTTTCCTCGGCCACCGTGAGGAGGGGGACCTCGACGGCCTCGCGCATGTACAGGTTCAGGGCGCTCTTGGATTCGTAGAGGTCGCGGACCGGTTCCATGGGAGTCGGGAGCACCGGGATGCCGTCCACCATTTGCACCCCGGGGCGGAATCCGGTGGGGAGCGCCTCAGGCTTCGCAGACGCTCCCTGGCGGGTGGCCGGGCGGGCCCTCGGAGACGCTTTGGTCGCCTTGATCGGTGCCGGGTCTTGGATCGGCATCCGGGTCGCCATTCCGGGCTTCAAGGTCGCAGGTTTCGGCTCGACCGACTTCCGGGATCGGCTGCGCTTGGGAAGCGACCTGGCCTTCGGGGTGGCGGTGGTCTGCGGGCGACGCGTCTTCTGGGTTTTCATGGCAACAGCGAGAGGTGGTGGAGGAATTGCGAGCCGAGGAGATCCGAGCATCACGCCTCCAATGGACACAAATAAGCTGTAAGTTAGACGAGATGTCAACAGGTGTTTCAAGATTGTCTAGAGATTTGATCTTTTGAGGGGTTGATCGGCTTTTTTTTGTGGGTGGAGTGGATAAAAAAGATCATTCTTGAGCGTTCGTCTTGATCCTGTTGAACTTATGGTCAATGGTAACCCGTCATGAGTGAATCCATGGTCCGGCATTCGATCCGCACCGTCGCGCGGCAGACGGGATTGAGCCCCCATGTGATCCGGGCTTGGGAAAAACGCTACCAGACCGTCCGCCCGGCGAGGTCCGAGGGAAAGCAGCGGCTGTATTCCGAGTCCGACATCGAACGCTTGATCCTGCTGCGGGAGGCGACGGAGGCCGGTTTCTCGATCGGAACCATCGCGTCGCTTCCGTTGGAAGCCTTGCGGGGTCTGGTCTCGGGTTCCGCCCGGGGGGGCGTGACGACCTCCAGCTCCAGCCGGGGTCTGGCGTCCGGGTTGGGAGCATCGGGAATCGAGCGCGATCCGATGGAGGCCAAAGGTCTGGCCGCCGAGCCTTCCGCCCCGGATGAGTCCGGATCGCAGGAGGCCTTCAGGTTCCTGGAGGCGGCCTTCCAGTCGGTCCTGCGCATGGATGCCGCCGGCCTGGAGGGCCTATTGGAGCGGGCTTCGGTGGCCATGGGGCAGATGCGGTTGCTGGGAGGGGTGATCGTGCCCCTGGTGGAGCGCATCGGTGACGGCTGGATGCGCGGTGAGGTGAAGGTCTCCCAAGAGCATGTCGCCACCTCGGTGCTCCGGACCTTCCTCGGCAACATCGCGCGCCCCATCGCCCTGCACCCGAGGGCTCCGGTGCTGGTCGTGACGACCCCTGCGGGACAGATCCACGAACTTGGGGCCATCATCGTGGCCGCGGCGTCGACGGGTCTGGGTTGGCGGGTGGTCTACGGGGGGGCCAGCCTGCCTGCCGAGGAGATCGCCGGGATGGCCATCGAGCAGGGTGCGCGTGCCGTGGGGCTCAGCCTGGTGCACCCGACGGACGACCCACGCATCGCTCTGGAATTGCAGTTGTTGAGGCGGATGCTCCCGCCCTCCACCCGCATCCTCGTGGGCGGCAGGGCCAGCGGCTCCTACCATTCCGAGATCCATGCGGTGGGGGCCACGCGGGTCGGGAGCCTCGAGGATCTTCGCGACGAATTGAACCGTCTCCGGGGAGACATCCCCGGCGGCACGGTTGGTCGGGGGTGACCCGACCTCTCAGGCCGCCCGGTTCTCCGGGAGGTGATTCCGGCAAGCCGCTGGCCGGGTGCCCAAACCGAGGAACCTTCAACCCCGCCTCGTCGAACCGGGTTGGTGACGGAGAGAGGGCTTGGGAATGGGCGTGGGGAATGTTGGGGGCGCCAGCCGGCGCCGTCAGCGGGAGGATGGCCCCATCGAGAGCAGGAACATGATGTTGTTCGGGGTCTTCTTGAGCTTCCCGAGCAGCAGGTCCATCGACTCCACCGGAGGCACCCCGACCAACGCGCGGCGCAGCACGGAGATGCGCTGGTACTCGTCGGGATGGTAGAGCAGCTCCTCCTTGCGGGTGCCCGATTTCTCGATGTTGATCGAGGGGAAGATGCGCCGGTCCACCAGGGATCGGTCGAGGTGGATCTCCATGTTCCCGGTGCCCTTGAACTCCTCGAAGATCACCTCGTCCATGCGGCTGCCGGTATCCACCAGCGCGGTGGCCATGATGGTCAGCGAGCCGCCCTCCTCGATGTTCCGGGCGGCGCCGAAGAACCGCTTGGGCTTGTGGAGGGCGTTGGCATCGACACCACCGGAGAGGATCTTGCCCGAGTGCGGCTGCACCGTGTTGTAGGCGCGCGCCAACCGGGTGATGGAGTCGAGCAGGATGACCACGTCTTTCTTGTGCTCGACCATCCGGCGCGCCTTTTCGATGACCATCTCGGCCACCTGGACGTGCCGTTCGGGCGGTTCGTCGAAGGTGGAACTCACCACCTCGGCGCCCCGGCAGGATCGCTCCATGTCGGTGACCTCCTCGGGCCGTTCGTCGATGAGCAGGATGATGAGGTGGCAGTCGGCGTTGTTCTTGAGGATGGCGTTGGCCAGCTTCTGCATCAGCACGGTCTTGCCGGTGCGGGGCGGGGCGACGATCAACCCGCGGGTGCCCTTGCCGACCGGGCAGACGATGTCCACCACGCGGGTGCTGTACTCGTCCGGCGTGGTCTCGAGCAGGAAGCGGCGGTTGGGAAAGAGCGGCGTGAGATTCTCGAAGTGGGTCTTCTCCTTGGCCTTGTCGGGGTCGAGGCCGGCCACCCGCTCCACCTTGAGCAGGGCGTAGAATTTCTCCTTGTCCTTGGGCGGACGCACCTGCCCCTCGACGTCATCGCCGGTGGCGAGATCGAATCGGCGGATCTGCGACGGGGAGACGTAGATGTCCTCGGGGCAGGGCAGGTAGTTGAAGGCCGGCGAGCGCAGGAAGCCGAAACCCTCGGGCATGACCTCGAGCACCCCCCTCGTGTTGATGATGCCGCCGGCGGCCAGGTTGCGCTGGACGATCTGGAAGATGATTTCCTGGCGCTTGAGCGTGCCGTAGTTTTCGATGCCGAAATGCTTGGCCACCTCGGCCAGCGGCCCGATGGGCATGGGCTGCAGTTCGTGCAGGTTCAACGTCCTGGGTTCGACCACCACCCGGGGTTTTTCCGGGGCCTCGGGCGCCGGCGTATCCTCGTTGGGCGGGGCCATCGGGGCCCTCGGAGGCAAGGGCGAGGCCTTGACCACCAGGGGTTCTTCGTCGGCCTCCCGTGTGGGTGCGGCCTCGGGGGCCGGTGCGGACACCTTGAGCAGGTTGCCGTCGTCGGAGGCGGGCTTTCGTCCCGCCTTGGGCTTCGGCGTCACGGGATCGGCGGCCTCGGGGTTCCCCCTCACGGGCCCGGGCTCCACGGCGGGTAGGACGCCCGGGGCCTGGTCTGCCGGCGCGTCGGTGGTGTCGACCGGTGCGTCGGCCTTCTTCCGGGGCGCCCTGGGCTTCTTGGGCGCGGAAGGGTCTTTCGGTGCGCGGGGCATTTGGAAATCGGTTGGGATTGGATGGGTTCTCCTCGGGACGCCCTCATGGGCGCCGACGCAGTTCCGAACGGGGATGGGACCTGGGGAAATCGGACGATCTCGAGGAGGGGATCGTCGCCTGCCGAGTTCTAAGATTGTTCTGAACCCGGGTCACCGCAAGTCATTTGCGGGCACAAAAACCGCAGCTGAGTGGCCCTCGGGCACCACCCTCGGGAGGTGAGGTCACCGGAGTGCCGCCGGTTTTGGGGCGCCTTGCCTTGGACGCGACCCGTCCGGGGCGGTCTTCCTGCCGGCGGTGGCATGCCGGGGGGGGGCCCGAGTCCCGGGGCCGGGGGTCACGCCTTGTGGCCGGGTCCACGGCTCCCTACGGTTGGTCCCAGGTGACCCGTATCCTCGTCCTGTCCCTGTCCGGAATCGGCGACACGCTGATGGCGACGCCGCTGCTGCACGAATTGCACCTCCAGTATCC
>JBIKMQ010000142.1:0-5941 GCA_044359215.1 Candidatus Chromulinivoraceae bacterium | reverse complement strand
GCATCGGGCTGGGGATGATCCGGATAATGACCGACCCTCTCTTTACCACCTCTGAACCCGAAACCTCATCTTGCGCCCCCATGCGCAAACATTGTCACTACTCTGTCGCGATTTCAAGGAAACCAATCAAAAACCCCAATAAAAGATGGTGGAGGCGGCGGGAATTGAACCCGCGTCCTAAGCCATTCAACCCGAAACGACTACATGCTTAGTCAGCCAAAGTTCTCGGCGAAATCGTGACCGGCCGACAAGGACCGAGTTCGCTCAGCCCGCATGAAGGTTCTCGACCGACGACGCGCGGACTCCGGCGCCGATCATGCCTGCTGATGGCGTTTCGTCCCCGTAGCAGGTGTTCAGGGCGAAACGTCGGGCCGATTAGGCCGCGAGAGCCAACTCTTCGTTAGCAGTTATGTGTTTGATCCGATGTTTTACGAGGCCAACGAATCATCCTCGGCATGCCATCCCGGGCAGGATCACCTAGTCGAAACCGGTACGCCCCCCCATGAACTGACAGCCGTTGAGATCGCTGAAGCGGGCGGGCCTGTCAAATGCCCGTTGGGGTGTCGGCAGGCTGGACGCTTCCGGTGGGTGGGCGTTGCCTCGCCGGGTCCGTGTGAATTTCGCTCGGCGTCCGAGGCGGGATCTGGCGGTGCCCGGAGCACGGGCCCACCGGTTCGCCGGGATGCAGGCGTCGCGCTGATTTCGCGGTTGCCCGGACGGTCCCCGTGGGAATACTCGGGTTGTGCCTTCCCCCGCGATGAAAACGGTTGCCGGCGTCCTGCTGGCGTGGGTGCTCTGCGGCTGCCAGTCCTCCCGCGGGCCGGGTGCGGGTCGCGGCCTGTCGGTCGCGCAGGCCGGCGGGGTGGTGCGGGTCTCCCATGGGGCGGACCTCCTCTCCGAGTATCACACCGGGGGTGTTTCACGACCGTTCCTGTATCCGCTGCTCGGGCCCGATGGCGTCCACATGACCCGGAGGTGGCCCCAGGAGGATGTCGGCGGCGAGGAGAAGGACCATCCGCACCACCATGCGCTCTGGTGGTCCCACGGGGCCGCCAACGGCAACGATTTCTGGAGCGAGGTGGCCGGAGCCGGCCGGACCGTGCACGAGGCGTTCACCGCCACGCGCGTCGAGGGATCCGGCGCCGGCCAGCGTGCCGTCATCGCATCGCGCAACCGTTGGGTCGCCAAGGACGGGACCGTGGTGGCCGAGGACGAGCGCCGGATGGTGTTCCATCCGCCGACACCGGACCTGCGGCAGATGGACTTCGAGATCACGGTCCGTCCCGTCGGCGGTCCGCTGGTGCTCGGGGACACCAAGGAGGGCACCTTCGCCATCCGACTGGCCGAGACCATGCGCCTGAAACGCGCCGACAAGAGCCGGGGAGGCACGATTCTCAACTCGCGGGGGCAGCAGGACGGCGACACCTGGGGCAAGCGCGCCGAGTGGTGCGACTACTCCGGTCCGGTGGCCGGGCCGACGGGCACCGGCACCTACGGGGTGACGATCTTCGACCATCCCGCCAACCCGCGGCATCCGACCTGGTGGCACGTGCGCGACTACGGGTTGTTCGCCGCCAACCCCTTCGGCGTGCACGACTTCGAGAAGAAACCCGCCGGCACCGGCGACCTCGTGGTGGAACCCGGCAAGACGGTGACCTTCCGCTACCGGGTGCTGCTGCACCGCGGCGATTCCCAGGCGTTGCCCATCAACGCCATGTATCAGGCCTACGCGGCCGGGAAAGGATCTCGGTGACCGATCGGGCCCATCGGCGCGCGGGCAGGGCACGTGGTTCGGGGCGATGGTCCCGCCTGCGCATGTCCCGCGTCTCGGTGCCCCTGCTCGTCGCCGGTTCGGCGTGGGTGGCCGGTTGCCGGATGTCCGGGGGGATCGACCTCGGCGGCCGGTCCGGCTTGGCGACCGGTGCCCTGTATCGCCATGCCGAGTCCATCGTCCTGGCCCGTGACCACGAGGCCGATCCCAAATGCCGCCAGCGCAAGGTGCTCGACACCCGCCTGATCGAGGCCCCCGAGGCGGAGGCCGATCCCCGCGGCGGGCATGAGTCGTTTTCCTTCTCGGGGTCCGGAACGCCGTCGTCCTACGTGGTCCCGCCCGAGCGCCGCTACTCCCGCTTCGTCGAGCGCTGGGCGATCCAGCGTTGCGACTCCGAGGTCTTCTACCGGGTGACCTACACCCCGGGCGCTTCGGGCACCGATGTCACCGCCGAACTGGAATCCACTCCTCCCCCACCATGAATCGCCGCCAATTCCTCACCGCCACCTCGATGGCCGCCGGGGCCGTCGTCACCGGCTGCACCACCACCACTCCCGCTGCCCGGTTCACGCCCAAGTCCCGGGTCATCGGCGCCAACGACGACATCCGGGTGGCCGTGGTCGGCTTCAACTCCCGGGGCAATGACCACATCGCCGGCTTCCGGAAGCTCAAGGGCGTGCGCCTGGTGGCCTTGTGCGATGTCGATTCCAAGGTGCTGGAGAAGGGCCGAGCCGACCTCGCCAAGGACGGCATCCAGGTCCAGACCTTCACCGACGTGCGCAAGCTGCTCGAAAGCGGCGAGATCGACGCGGTATCCACGGCCACGCCGAACCACTGGCATGCGCTCCTGGCCACGTGGGCCTGTCAGGCGGGCAAGGACGTGTACGTCGAGAAGCCGGTGTCCCACAACGTGTGGGAGGGCCGCCAGATCGTCGCCGCCGCCCGGAAGTACGGGCGCATCGTCCAGACGGGCACGCAGTGCCGGTCGAACCCGGGCCTCCGTGAGGCCATCGCCTGGGTGCGGGAGGGCAACCTCGGCCGCATCCAGGTGGCCCGGGGCCTCTGCTACAAGCCGCGCCAGAGCATCGGGCAAGTGACGGCTCCGACGCTGGTCCCCGACCACATCAACTACGACCTGTGGTGCGGCCCGTCTCCGCTCAAGCCCCTGATGCGCTCCAAGCTGCACTACGATTGGCATTGGCAGTTCGTCACGGGCAACGGCGACCTCGGCAACCAGGGCATCCATCAGATGGACATCGCCCGCTGGGCGCTGGGTGCGAACACCCTCAGCCCGAAGGTCTTCAGCGTGGGTGGCCGACTGGGCTATCAGGACAATGGCGACACGCCCAACTCGCAGTTCGTCTTCCACCAGTACGACCAGGGCGCCCTCATCTTCGAGGTGCGCGGGCTTCCGAAATCCAAGGAGTACCAGGACGGGCGCTGGTCCAAGAGCATGCCCGACTACCGCGGGGCCCAGGTGGGCGTGGTGATCCATTGCGAGAACGGCCACCTGGTGATCCCGTCGTACGACAGCGCCCAGGCCTTCGACCGGAACGGCCGCCAGATCAAGTCGTGGAAGCAGGGGGCCGACCACTACGCCAACTTCATCGCGGCGGTCCGCAGCCGGCGCTCGGGCGACCTGAACGCCGAGATCCTCGAAGGACACCTCAGCAGCGCCCTGTGCCACACGGGCAACATCAGCTACCTGCTGGGGTCCAAGCTGCCGCCCGAGGCGATCCGCGAACGGCTTCAGGGCAACCACGAGGCCGCCGAGACCTTCTCGCGCCTCTCCGAGCATCTCATCGCCAACGGCATCAACCTCGAGAACCAGCCGTTGGTGCTGGGCGAGACGCTGCGCATGGACGTGAAGGCCGAGCGGTTCATCCGCAACGATCGCGCCAACCAGATGCTCACCCGCGAGTACCGCAAGGGCTTCGAGGTGCCGTCGCGGGTGTGACGGCTCCCCGGGCCGGCTCAGGCCCCGAGATAAAAACGCGCGCAGTTGCCGCCCCAGAAGCCGGCGGCCTGTTCTGGGCCCAGATGGCGGACGTGATCGCGCACCAGCCCCTCGACCTGCTCGTAGCTCCCGGCGAGCAGGCACACCGGCCAGTCGCTCCCGAACATCAGGCGCTCGGGCCGGAAGGCCTCGAACACCACGTCGAGGTACGGCCGGAAGTCGTCGGCCTTCCACGCCCGGTGGTCGGCCTCGGTGACCATGCCCGAGACTTTGCAGCAGACGTTCGGGTGCCTGGCCAGTTCCCGGATCTGCGCGGCCCACGGGTCGCGGATCCCCTCGCGGACCAGCGGCTTGGCGATGTGGTCGAGCACGAAGGGTTGTTCGGGGAAGCGCTGCACCAGTTCGATCGCGGCGGGCAGTTGTTTCGGGTAGATCAGGATGTCGTACGTGAGCCCGAACGGGCGGAGCGCCCCGATGCCGCGCAGCACCGCCGGCCGCACCAGGAAACGCTCGTCGGGCTCGTCCTGCGCCACGTGGCGGACGCCCACGAATCGGGGGTGCGCCGCCAGCGGGGCGAGCTGCTCTTCCACCTGTCCGGACTGCAGGTCCACCCACCCGACGACTCCCTTCACCCTCGGATCCGCATCGGCCAGGCCGAGCAGCCACCACGATTCGGCGAGGGATTGGCGGGCCTGGACGGCGATGGAGCCGTCGAAACCCAGCGGGCGTTGGATCCGCTCGAGGTCCGCCGGCAGCCAGTCGCGCTGCAGGGCCGAGCCGGTGGGAATCCAGGGGTACTCGGCGGCGCTGTACCGCCAGAAGTGCTGGTGCGAATCAAGGATCATGGGGTGAGGCTGACAGTCCGCGCGTCCTCTGGAAACCGTGGAAACCTACCGTGCCGCACCGGGCCTGCGGGTGCGGCGTCAGGCCGTTTCGAGGGTTGCCGAGCCCGCCGCGCGGCGGGTATCACCAGCGGGTGCCCAGTGTTGCCGAACAGTTGAAGGCCGAGCGTGAGCGTCAGGGACGGACCGTCCATGACCTCGCGAACGTGACCAACATCAAGACCGACCACATCCGGGCGCTCGAGGCCGGCGACTGGGACACCTTCGGTGCCCAGGTCTACATCCGGGGATTCACGCGTACCTACGCCAAGGAATTGCGCCTGGACGTGGCGCGGCTGATGGCCGAGCTCGAGACCGAGTTGGGGGCGTCCGAGGACTACTCCGGACCGCCGCCGCTGACCGGTCGCCGCAAAGGTCCCCTTGACTTCATCACCCTCTGGCTCTCGAGGGTGCGCTGGCAGTGGATGTTCCCGGCGTTGCTGGGGCTCGGGGTGCTTTGGGCCGTCTGGATGGGCTACCGATCCTTCGTGGCCTCGCGGTCGGCGACCGCCGGGTCGGGAACCGCGCCGCGAAGTGCCATGGCTCCCGCCCCGGTGCCGGCCACCGTGCCGCTGGGCAATGCCCTGCGCCCGCTGCCGCGCAAGCCGCTCAATGCCCAGGCCCCGTTGCCCACCAACGCGGCGACGCCACCGGCACGCACCCGTTGAGGGTGGCGCACCGATGGCGTCGGGCATGGCATCCCCGCGGGCATTCCCGTCGAGGGTGCCGGAGACTCAGGCGTTGATCTTCGTCCAGGCGGCGTTGGCCTTGGAGGACGCGACCACGGCCTCGATGAAGGCCATGCCCCGCACGCCGTCCTCGATCTTCGGGTAGTCGTTGGCCACGTCATCCTTGGCCAATTTCTTGCCCGCCTGCTTGGCGCGGATCGCGTTGGCGAAGTTCTTGTAGATGTTGGCGAAGGCCTCGAGGTAGCCCTCGGGGTGGGCCGGCGGCGTGCGGCCCGCGGCCTTGGCGGCGTCGCTGAGGTAGCCGTTGGCCGCGCGGTACACCTGCATGGGCTGGTCCATCCACTTCACCAGCAGGGTGTTCGGTTCCTTCTGGTGCCACTCGAGGCCGCCCAGTTCGCCGTACACGCGGATGTTGAGGTTGTTCTCCTCGCCCACCGAGATCTGGGAGCTGTGCAGCACGCCCTTGGCGCCGCCCTTGAAGCGGAGCAGCACGTTGCCGTCGTCATCGAGCTTTCGGCCCTTGACGAAGGCCGTGAGGTCGGCGGCCAGTTCGCTGATCTGCAGGCCGGTGATGTACTCGGCGAGGTTCTCGGCATGGGTGCCGATGTCGCCGATGCAGCCGGCCGCACCGCTGCGCTTGGGG
>JBIKMQ010000326.1:0-3893 GCA_044359215.1 Candidatus Chromulinivoraceae bacterium | reverse complement strand
CGCGAGGGCGACGGCAAACTCCCCCGTCACGCCGGGGTGGTACTCCAGGGTGAGCTCGTCGTGCTGGGAGGCGATCCGCCGGAACGCAGCGTGCACCCTCGGGGCCAGGTTCGGGACGAAGTCGCGCCTCGCGGTGATCAGCGCCTCGCCCGCGAGCACCAGCTCCCGGGTGAAGCCATCCAGCTCGATGAGGTCGACCATCGACTGCTTGAGCAGTGCGTTGCGTGACCGGAGGGCCTTGGCGTAGCGCATCAGCAGGGCGAGATACCCGGGCACCGTCTGGGCGAGCAGCAGGTCGAGAAACCTCCGTCGGCCCTGGGCCGGCCCCTTCACGAGGGCGAGGTCCTCGGAACAGAACACCACCGCGCGCAGGACGCCGAAATACTCGGCCAACCGCCGGATGGGGCGCTCGTCGAGGGAGAGCCGCCGTTCCTTGGGTGACCAGTAGGCCTTGACCTCATGGACCCCCTGACCGACGACGGATCCCCCCACGAAGTAGCCCTTGGCACCCTGCCGGATCATCTGCGCCCCGCCGCAGCCCCGGAACGACCGGAGGGTGGCGATCAGGTAGATGGCCTCGAGGATGTTGGTCTTGCCCTGGGCGTTGTCGCCCAGCAGCACATGGCAGCCCGGTCCGAACTCGGCGTCCAACCGGGCGTAATTCCGGAAGTCGCGCAGCTTGAGCCGGGACAGGTGCATCGGGTGCGGAGTGTGGGAGGCCCGCCCCGGGGTGTCGAAGAAAAGAGGCCGCCGGCGGCGGGCGTCACGCGGGCTGGACCCGCGTGCGGCGCAGGCGGGCTTTGGGCAGGCCCCGGTGCGTCGTCCGGGCTCGGTGGGCCCTGGCTGCGGCGATGGGCAGGCGGCCCGTCAGGGGCGTCGGCAGTGGAAGGTTGTGTCAATAGTGAGGACCGACCCCTTTGGCGGCGGCATGGACGGCGAGGCGGAGGGCGTGGGCGCGGGTGGGGAGGGGCCAGTCGGAGGGGGCTTCGAGGGTGTAGCCCTGGCGGCAGCCGTTCTGGAGCAGCCAGAACGACTCGGGCCAGTCCGGCCGCTGGGCGGGGTCGACGGTGGGTCGGATGAGGCCCGGCGCGGTGGTTTCGCGTCCGTCGATCCACGGCGAATGGTCGATCGGGCAGACGGGACGGACGGAGTCGAGGATGGCGTCGGCGAGGGACGGCAGGTGGGCCGGGTTCAGTTCGTAGAGGTAGAACCCGTGCGCTTCCCAGTCCTCGTGCAGGCAGATCGACAGGTCCCAGGGCGGCAGCGAGGCCAGCCACTCCTGGTGGCGGCGCACCTCGGCGGAGCGTGGTTGGCGGTAGTCGCGGTTGAGGTCGAGTCCGGAGGCGTTTTCGCGCGTGCCCAGGGCGAAGCCTTGCGGGTTGAGGCAGGGACAGACGCCGAGGTTCAGGTCTGCCGGCCAGGCGTCCTCGACCATCAGGTCGCGCAAGGCCACCAGTCCGGCGGGTTCGTCCCCATGGATGCCGGCCGAGAGGTAGAACCGGGGTCCTGGGCGACCGAGGCGCGACAGGAAGACCAGTTCGTGGTCGCCGATGCCGGTCGAGTGTTCGGAGAACCCGGCGCGCCCGGCCGCCAACCGGATCTCGCGCATCAGGCCGGAGGCCTCGACCTGCTCACCCCGGTAACCGCCTCGATTGAGGCCCAGACGCGGCGGGTGGGACATGGATGGGGGGACGCTCTCCATTGCGGGGCGTGACGGACGCCGGGCCGAGCTTGAAGCCTCCGGTCCCGGATCGCTAGGTTGCTCGTCACGAATTCCCGGGCTGGTCCAGGGGGACGCGGTCCCTCGATGCGTCGGGCCGGGATCGTGACGTTTCCCCGTGCCCAACCGACTCGACCTCGACGGAATCCGGAAGTCCTTCGGCGCAACCCAGGCGCTGCGGGGGGTGAGCCTGTCGCTCGCGGCGGGCGAGGCCCATGCCCTCATCGGCGAGAACGGGGCGGGCAAGAGCACCCTCCTGAAGATCCTCGGGGGAGTGCACGCGGCCGACTCGGGCACGATGACCCTGGACGGCGCCCCCTACCGTCCGGCTGACCCGATCGCCGCCCAGCGGGCCGGGGTGGCGATGATCCACCAGGAACTGAACCTGGCCCCGCACCTGTCGGTGGCCGAGAACATCACGCTCGGCGAAGAGCCGTCGTGCTGGGGTTGGGTCGATCGGGCCCGCCAACGGGCCCTGGCCTCCGAGGCCCTCCGGCACCTCGGCGCCGCGGACATCCCGCTGGACGCGGTCTCCGGGGAACTCCCGATCGCCCAGCAGCAGTTGGTGGAGATCGCCCGGGCCCTCCGCTCGCGGCCCCGGGTGCTCATCCTGGACGAGCCCACCTCGAGCCTGACCCGTGCCGACACCGAGCACCTCTTCGCCGTCCTCGACCGGTTGCGTGCCGAGGGCGTCAGCCTGCTGTACGTGTCGCACTTCCTTGAGGAATCGCGTCGGGTCTGCACGCGGTTCACCGTGCTGCGCGACGGGGCCAGCGTGGCCACCGGCGACCTCGCCGACACCCCGAACAGCACCCTGATCCGGACCATGGTCGGCCGGGACGTGCACGACCTGTACCCGCGAAGCCCGCGGGTGCCCGGCCGGATGGTGCTGGAGGTCCGGGCCCTCGAGGGTCTCGAGAAGCCCCGCGAGGTGTCCTTCCGACTGCGCGAGGGGGAGGTGCTCGGGCTCTTCGGGTTGGTCGGCGCCGGGCGGACCGAGACCTTGCGGGCGGCGTTCGGCCTCGATGCGGTGCGGTCGGGGGAAGTCCGCTTGAACGAGGTCGACCTGTCCGGCCGCTCGCCGCGTGAGCGCTGGCAGGCGGGCCTCGGGTTCCTGAGCGAGAACCGCAAGGACGATGGACTCCTCCTGGCCCGGAGCGTCGCGGAAAACCTCCTCATCACCCGGCCCGGGTCGCTGGTCCGATGGGGGTTCTGGCATCCGCCCTCGGAACACCGGGAGGCCCGCTCGTGGATGGAGCCCCTGGACATCCGCGCCCATGGTCCGACGCAGACGGTCGGGGAGTTGTCCGGGGGCAACCAGCAGAAGGTGGCCTTCGGTCGGCTGATGTACCATGGGTCGCAGGTGCTGCTGCTCGACGAGCCCACCCGTGGCATCGACGTCGGCAGCAAGGTGCACCTCTACCGGCAGATCGACGCGGCCGCGGCGTCGGGGCGGGCGGTGGTCATGGCCAGTTCCTACCTCCCGGAGCTGCTCGGAGTCTGCGACACGATCGGGGTGTTCCACCGCGGCCGGCTCGTGGCGCTGCGACCCACCGGGGAGTGGTCGGAGGAGTCGCTGCTGGCCGCCGCCGTCGAGGGCGGCTGAGGCGGGCGGTGGTTGGCCGCGTCCCGGTGGGGGACCGGACACGGTGCCGGCCGGTCCTTGTCCTCCGGCGCGAGTCGGGCCATGGTGTCTCCGTTCAATGAGCTCAACGCACGCACCGGTCCGATCGTTCAAGGCCGACGCCCTGGACGTCCACGTCTTCGCCAGCCAGCCCGACCTCGCGTCCCATGTGGCGCTCGAGGTCCGCAACCACCTGGCCGAGACCATCGCCCGCCAAGGGTCCGCCGCCGCCATCCTCGCCACCGGCAATTCCCAGATCCAGTTCCTCAAGAACCTCGTGGCGCTGGGCGGCATCGACTGGTCCAAGGTGACGCTCTTCCACATGGACGAGTACCTGGGCATCGCGGCGGATCACCCGGCGAGCTTCCGGCACTACATGAAGCACCGGGTCGAGTCGCTGGTGAAGCCGAAGGCCTTCCACTACATCCACGGCGACTGCGACCTGCCGCACGTGGAATGTGCGCGCTACACCGCCTTGCTGCAGTCGCAGGCCATCGACCTGTGCTGCCTGGGCGTGGGTGAGAACGGGCACCTGGCCTTCAACGACCC
>JBIKMQ010000141.1:0-5954 GCA_044359215.1 Candidatus Chromulinivoraceae bacterium | reverse complement strand
CCGCTGTGAACCGGATGCAATCTCCGAGAGCGCCAAGTTTATTTCTACCTGCAACTTGAATATTTAGTTGCATGTTTATTATTCAACCTGCAGGTTGATTGTGTGAAAACCCACACGTCCACAGCACGACGAAGTCAGCGTCACGATGAAGTGGATGCCGTGGTCGATGTGAAGGTCGGCCTCGATTCACGACGGGCCCTGATCGGTGCCGCCATGAACCTGGCGTATTTGCTCGGCGAGAAGCCGGGGGTTCGCGGACTCCTGGTGTTGGTGGATTCGGCGATCACGATGCCTCGATTGCGCGAAGAATGGGCTCGTGCCGCAAAGGTCCTCCGCCCGGAGATCCAACGGCGACTCCACATTTTCCGGTATCAGACGGACACCATCCAGGGAGTGCCAAAAGAGCCCGATGCCGAGATGCAGCGCATCATCCGTGAGGAGGTGTCGCGGGAGCAGAGGTCTGTTGAAGGTGGACACCGGTCCCGGAGCAGCACGCCGTTCCACGACATCTTGCGCATTCTCATCAACCAATGGATCCAGCGAGCAGGACCGCTCACCTCGCGCTGGCTGGGTGAGGCGGCTGGCTGCTCCTATCCCACCGTGGCCGCAGCCTTGGAGAAGCTCGAAAAACACCTCGTCCGCCAATCCGACCGCCGGGTGGAACTGAAAGCGTTTCCCAAAGACGAATGGTTCAGGCTCGTGGCGAACGCCGACAACGTGCGGCAGACGCTCCACTTCGCCGACCACTCGGGCCAGCCGCGATCCATGGAATCCCTGTTTTCCCGACTCCAGAGGCTCCATCTCGAAGGTGTCGCCATCGCCGGAGTGCTTGGCGCTCGAAGACGGCATCCAGGGCTCGATTTGATAGGCACGCCGAGGCTCGACTTGACCCTTCATGTTCGTACTCGCCAGCCGGACCTCGGGTTCATTCGCCAACTCGATCCTGCCTTGAGGCCCGCTCGACCGGAGGAACCCGCCCGCCTGGTGATCCATTTGCTGAGGTATCCCCACCGTTTTTCCGAAAGCGATGCCGACGGGCTCCTCTGGGCGGATCCCGTCGAGTGCCTGCTCGATCTGCATGAAATGCGGCTTGAGTCCCAGGCCCTGGATTTCCTCCAGGCGCTCACCCCGAAAGGAGACAACGCATGAGCCCGTCCGACCAACTGATCTCACCTCGAGCAGCACTGGAGCAAGTCGCCGCGGCCATCCCGGAAGATTGCCGGGAAAATCTGGTCGTCATCGGAAGCCTGGCCGCAGGCTATCACTTCTTCGGGGACAGTCCTTCTCTTCAGGTCCGCACCAAGGACGCAGACTGCCTGCTCTCGCCGCGCATCCGCGCCATTCCAGCAGGCATTGCCGTCACCGAGCGGCTGTTCGCCGCCGAATGGACTTTTTACCCAACAGAACAATTCCCCACACCCGGCACGGCGGACACGCCGGACAAAGATTTGCCCGTGGTCCGACTCAAGCCGCCAGGCACGCAGGACTGGTTCATCGAACTCCTCACCGTGCCTGAGTCGCCAGACGATCTCGGCCAGCGCTACATCCGCCTGCCCACGGCCAACGGTCATTTCAGCCTGTGCAGCTTCGGCTTTCTCTCGCTGGCCGACTACAAGCCTTTGATCACGGAGTTCAGCATCGGCATCGCCCGACCGGAAATGATGGCCCTCGCCAATCTCCTCCACCATCCCGCCATCGGACCGCAGACAATGAGCGGCCTGATCGGCGACCGCCGCATCAAGCGCAGCAACAAAGACCTAGGCCGCGTTCTCGCACTGGCGGTGCTTGCCGAGGGAAGGCACGAAGACACCCTGCTCACTTGGCCTGCACTTTGGGCAAGTGCCTTGAAGATTCGCTTTCCCGACCGTTGGCGGGAACTTGCTCTTCAAGCCGGACTTGGCGTTCGCCAGCTTCTCGGAAGAGGCCACGATGCAGACTTCGACGAAGCCCTCCACACCTGCGCCTACGGTCTCCTCGCATCGCAACCACCCACCCAATCGCTCCTCCGCGCCGTGGGCGAACGACTGCTGGCAGACGCCATCGAGCCAATGGAGAGAATTGCCGAGGGATGATCGTTTGCCCCCGAAATACCGACCCTCCCGATGCCTCTCGAAGGAGTTCTTTCCCCAGGAAGTTGAGACAAGTGCCGGTTCGCTCTCGTCCAGCACCATTTACAGCGGCCCCACCAGCCAGACCCGCCACGACGCCGCGCTCATCGAACTGCCCACGGGCCGCCGCGTGATCCTGGTGGTCTTCACCACCGACCACGCCACCGAGCGCGACATCATCCCCACCGTCGCCCGCGAACTCCTCTCGGCCCTGCCCCCGCGCTGAATTCCGCCCCCCCTGCGCTGCCCCGCGCTGACCCGCCCGACGCGACCAGCCACCTCCGCCGGAGAACCCAAGAATTTCCCTACCCTCACCCAGCGGATGTCCCAGGGGCTCGCGGATCCTCCGCGCATGACCGCATCGATCCGGTGGCCAGAAACCCGCGGGCCGAAACGACCTCAGGCCCTGCCGATAAGCGGCGATTTCCGGGGAGGACGCCTTACAACCGAGCCCCTTCTCCCAGAGCATCTCGACAACCCGCCCTGCCCGCCTCCTACCGGCTTGGAGACCTGCCCATTCACCGATAGGCTAGCGGCATTCACCCGCTGGCCGGCAACCTGTGCGATGCCGGAGACTCCCGTGCCGAACCCACTGCTGAAACCCTCCCTGAACCCCACCCGAGTGCTGACCCGCTGGGCCAAGCTCTGGCGCACGCCCGGCCTTGTGGATCGAGTGACGGTCGAGTTCTCGCCGCGCCTGACCCACTCCCTCGGCCGTGTTCGTCCTGCGACCGGAGTTATCCGGCTCAATGCCCGACTAAAAAACACTCCACGCGAGTTCCTACTGGAGGTTCTGTGCCACGAAGCCGCCCATGTGGCGACCTACATGACCCACGGATCGAGGGCCCAGCCGCATGGGCCGGAGTGGCGGGATCTGGTGCGCCGCGCCGGATATGAACCCACGACCCAACTGGCCCACCCCTCGCTGCCGCCACCACGGACAAACCCCTCGTCCAATGTCTCAGCCCTGGTGCCTCATCCGGGGACCCGGCACCGGTACCGTTGTCCCATCTGCCAGCACGACTATTTCGTCCGCCGCAAGAGTTCGAGACTGCATTGCACCGTGTGCCATCCGGCGGGGCGTCCTGAGCCCCTGCACTACCAACCGCTCCCAGGGCTCGTCTGACCCGCACCATGTCCCACTCCTGCTTCTTCTGCCAACCCGACCGGGACCGGATCGCCTTCGAGACCGACCAATTCTTCGGCCTGTGGGATGGCTTCGCTGTGTCGCCCGGGCATCTCCTGGTCATCCCGCGCCGGCATATTCCAACTTGGTTCGATGCCACCGCCGACGAACAGGCCGCCCTGTTGCAAGGCATCGAGATGGCCCGACAGGAGATCTTGCGCCGGCACCAACCCGATGGATTCAACATCGGCATCAACATTGGGGCCGCCGCTGGCCAGACCGTCTTCCATCTGCATGTCCATGTGATTCCCCGGTATTCGGGAGATCTGCCCGACCCGCGCGGCGGCGTGCGCAACGTCATCCCGTCGAAGGGCAATTACTTCCGCCGACCGGCTGCCGCCGGTCACGCCCTGGCCCAAGTGCCCCATGACCGGGCGCTCATCCACGGCGGCACCGACGATCCGCTGCTGCCCCATTTCTTGGCTCACCTCGACCACGCGTCCGGGGCTGATTTGTGCGTGGCCTTCGTGAGAACCAGTGGTCTCGACCTCATTCTCGAGCATCTGCGCGATGTGCTCGACCGCGGCGGCACGATCCGCCTGCTCACCGGCGATTACCTCGACATCACCGAGCCCGAGGCCTTGCTTCGGCTGACCGACCTCTCCGGCAAGATCGACCTCCGGATCTTCGAAACCCTACAGGTCGCCTTTCACCCCAAGGGCTACCTCTTCCATTTCCCTGATGGCACCGCCACCGCCCTTATCGGGAGTTCAAACCTGAGTGATTCGGCGCTGCGGCAGGGCATCGAGTGGAATCACCGAGTCGTCACCTCGGCAGATCCCAAGGCCATCGCCCAGGTGCAGCAGTCCTTCGATCAACTCTTCCATCACCCGGCGACCCGACCGGTCACCCAGGAATGGATCCGGGAATACATCGACCGCCGCAGGCCGCCGCAGCGCACTTCGGTGCCAGTGCTGACGGATATCCCGGACACCACCCCTCCTCCGCCCCACGGCATTCAACGCGAGGCCTTGGAGGCTCTCGATCGGACCCGTCGGGACGGCAATTCGGCCGGCCTCGTCGTCCTGGCCACCGGCTTGGGCAAGACATGGCTGAGCGCCTTCGACAGTTGTGGCAATGGTGCACAACCCGAGTTCCGCAGGATCCTCTTCGTGGCTCACCGCGACGAGATTCTGACCCAGGCGCGCAAGACCTTCCGCCGCATCCGCCCCTCGGCCGTGCTGGGCAACTACACCGGCACCGACAAGGTGCCCGAGGCCGACGTGCTGTTCGCCTCCATCCAGACGCTTGGTCGGCAACGACATCTGAAGGCCTTCGAGCGCGACCGTTTCGATTACATCATCGTCGACGAATTCCACCACGCCGCCGCCGCCACCTACCGCAATCTCATCGCACACTTCACGCCGAAGTTCCTTCTCGGCCTGACCGCTACGCCCGAGCGCACGGATGGCGGCGACCTGCTGGGCCTTTGCCAGGAGAACCTCGTCTACCGCTGCGACCTCGCGCGCGGCATCCGGGAAGGCCTGTTGGCTCCGTTCCATTACTTCGGCGTGCCAGACGAGGTGGATTACCAGAACATCCCGTGGCGTAACCATCGGTTCGATGAGGCAGAACTGACCCGCGCCGTGGCCACCGAGAAGCGTGCCCGCAATGCCCTCGACCAACTGAGGTCCCGAGGCGGGCGGCGCACCATCGCCTTCTGCTGCTCGCAACGGCACTGCGACTTCATGGCCGAATTCTTCAGCCAAAACGGGTGCCGCGCCGTGGCCGTCCATTCGGGGGACAACTCGGCTCCGCGAGCGGCCTCGCTCGAGGCCTTGGAGGCCGGGCAACTCGACGTTGTCTGCGCTGTCGACATGTTCAACGAAGGCGTGGATATCCCCAACGTCGACACCGTGATGATGCTGCGCCCGACCGAGTCGGCCATCCTGTGGATGCAGCAATTCGGCCGTGGACTGCGGAAGGTGGATGGCAAGGCCTTCCTCACGGTGATCGACTACATCGGCAACCACCGCAGCTTCCTGGGCAAGCCACGCACCTTGCTGCAGTTGAGTGAGGGTGATCAGGCCATCGACCGGGCCCTGAACCTGTTGCTGTCAGGCGACCTCGAATTGCCGCCCGGATGCGAGGTCACCTATGACCTGCAGGCCATCGACATCCTGCGCTCCCTGCTCAGGAACCCAGCGCATACCGATGCCATCCAAGCCCACTACCTGGACTTCCGCGAGCGGCATGGGCAGCGGCCCACGGCAGCCGAGATGTTCCGCGATGGATTCACCCCAAGGGCCCTGAGGGTGTCGCATGGATCTTGGCTGCGGTTCGTCCAGGCCATGGGGGATCTTTCGCCAGCCCAAGCCGCGGCCTTGGATCAAGCTTCCGAGTTCCTCTCCGAGCTCGAATCCACCCGGATGACCAAGAGCTTCAAGATCCTCACGCTCTTGGCATTGCTCGATGAGGATCAGCTCCCCGGCTCGCTGGCGATCGACGCGGTGGAGCGCGGTTTCCGGCGGCAGGCAGAACGCTCGGCGACGCTGCGGCAAGACGTCGGCGCGGCATTGGCCAATCCCAGTAGCCTGACCCGCATGCTGGAAACTAACCCCATCGCCGCCTGGACGGGTGGTGACGACGCGACTCGCAAAACCTTCTTCACCTACCGCGACCGCCAGTTCGCCTCGAAGTTCACACTCGCCCCGGAAGTG
>JBIKMQ010000140.1:0-5958 GCA_044359215.1 Candidatus Chromulinivoraceae bacterium | reverse complement strand
ACCGGGTGGAGATCGGCAAGGACCGGGTTGACGCCGGCACGCTGGAGCCGGAGGACCTCACGCTGCCCTCCCTGTCGGGCGGCTACCTGATGAAGATCGACCGCCTGGACCCGGGGGACTCGGGCATCGCGGCCGCGAACCAGACGGTGGCGCTGGTTGAACCCCGGGAGGATCAGCTCCGCGTGCCGGCCCGGGCACCGCAACTGAACTACATCCGCAATCACCTCAATGCCTTCGGCAGCGCGCTCTACGACAATGCCCGCTTCACCAACCCGGTGACCGGGTTCCGGGCCTTCATCGATACGGGATCGTGGGTGGACCACCACTTGATGAACGTGCTGGCCTTCAACGTGGACGCCCTCCGGCTGAGCGCCTTCTTCCACAAGAAGCGCGAGGGCAAGATCCACTTCGGGCCCCTCTGGGACTTCGACCGTGCCCTCGGCTCGACCGACGGACGCGATGCCAACCCCCGGGTCTGGCGTTCGCAGACCAGCGACCGTGGCACCGACTTCTTCAACTACCCGTGGTGGGATCGGCTCTTTCGGGATCCGGAGTTCTTCCAGGAGTACATCGACCGCTATCAGGAGCTGCGCCGAAGCCACTTCGCCACCACCAACCTGTGGCGCCTGACCGACGAACTGGCCCAGATCGTCCGGTTGGCCCAACCCCGGGAGCAGAACCGCTGGGGGGTGACGCCCCGGGGTGGGAGCTATCAGGCCGAGGTCAACCTCATGAAGTCGTGGCTATCGAACCGCACCGACTTCATGGACCGTCAGTTCGTCGCGCCGCCGCGGCTGAGCTCGCCGGCCGGCCGGGTGCCGGCGGGCTTCGAGGCGGGCCTGGTGGCGCCGCCGGGTTCCACCCTGTCGGTGTACTACACCCTCGACGGGTCCGATCCGCGCCTGCCCGGGGGGCGGACCAATCCGGCGGCGATCCGACACGACGGCAATCCCATCCGCCTCGCTGCCAACGCCAAGCTGGTTGCCCGTGCGGTGGATCCCTTCCACACGGCACTCACTGGGGCCAACAACCCGCCGCTCAAGTCGAATTGGTCTGGGCCCGTCGCGGCGACTTACGTGGTGGATCCCATCCCCTTGGTGCTGAGCGAGATCCACTTCCATCCGGACGACGGCGGGGCCCCGGGCGATGCCGACGACCTGGAGTTCGTGGAGTTGTGGAACCGGGGCGACCGGCCGGTGTCGCTGGCCGGCATGCGCCTGAGGGGCGGCATCGACTTCGACTGGTCGCGCACCAACGCCCCCACGCTCCCGGCCGGTGGGTACGGCGTGCTGGTCCGCAACCTGGCCCGGTTCTCGGTGGCCAACCTGTCGGTCACGAACCTGGTTGGCGAATACGGCCCCGACCAGTTGGCCAATGACGGCGAGCGTCTGGCGCTCTTCGGCCCGCTGGAGGAGCCGGTGTTCGACTTCCGCTACGAGGCGACTTGGCAGCCGCTGGCCGATGGGGGAGGCCACTCGCTGGTGCTGGCCAGGCCGGCGTCCCCGGGCGATCCGGGCCTGGCGGCCACGTGGACGCGCAGCGCACGCCCCGGAGGATCCCCGGGACGGGCCGAACCCGATCCGGCCGGAGAGGGGCCTCGCCTGGTCGCCGAGCGCGATGGCACGGGCGTCGTCCTGCGGTTCGAGGCGGCGGCGGGGTCCGCCCACCGGCTCGAGGCCCGCGACCTGCTGGGGGAGGGCGGCTGGTCCGAGGTCGCATCCTGGCCCGCCGCCACAGTCTCGCGGACCGAGGAGGTGCGGCTGCAGACCCCGGGATCCACCCGCTTCTTCCGGGTCCGCCGTTTCTAGGCCTTTGGGAAGCTGGAGTCCGGAGTCCGACCTCCAACCATGGGCCGACGCCGTCGGCCCGGGCGGATTGGAGTTGCCGTTCGCCACTCACCGCTCGGGCATCCCAGAAACCGATTCCCTTCGCGGGCCATCGGGTTTGGAATCCACGGCCATGAACCGCGTGCTGGTGCTCTTTGATTCGTTGTCCGGCAACACCGCCAAGATGGCCGAGCTGGTGGCCGAGGGGGCCCGATCGGTGCCCGACACCGAGGTGCGGGTGCGTTCCGTGGCCGAGGCGACGGCCGACGATGTGCTGTGGTGCGACGGGCTGGCCCTGGGCAGCCCCACCAACATGGGCATCCTGTCGTGGCGGATGAAGCGTTTCTGGGACGAGGTCATGGGGCCCCATTGGATGCAGGTCGACGGCAAGATCGGCTGCGCCTTCAGCACCGCCGGCGGCTGGGGCGGTGGCATGGAGCTGGCCTGCCAGAGCCTGCTGACCATCCTGATGAACTTCGGGTTCCTGGTCTTCGGCGTCACCGACTACGCCACCCGCCTGCACACCCCGCACTATGGCGCGGTGGTGGTGAAGGAGCCCCGGGGCGAGGACGCCGAGGGCGTATGCCGCCTGCTCGGCCGACGTCTGGCCGAGTGGACCGCCGTGCATGTCCACGGCCGAAAGGACTGCCACCCCTTGCGCAACCCGTCCCGCCTCCGGCCCGGATGAGGGCCCGGCGGGTCGACGGTCCATCCGGCCGCCCGGTCCGTTTTCCGGCAGATTGGGCTTGATGCCCTTCCGGGGGACCCGCAGAAACGTCGCGCCCGAGGCTCCCGGACTGGTCGAGCAGCCCAGGGCGAACCCGATCATGTCGACTCCCTTTCTGCGTGGACTGTTGGTGGGCCTCTCGTGCTGGGCTGCGGGAGCCCTCGGCCTTTGGGCCCAGTCTGCAACGGGGCCCGCCGCCTCGGCCCAACCGGTCATCTTTCTCCAGCCCGTCAGCCAGGGTGCCTATGCCGGCGACACCGTCACCTTGTCGGTTTGGGCCTCAAGTTCAGGTGGGGACTCGTCGTCGGTCTTGAGCTACCAGTGGCTGGCCGGCACCAACCAGACGCCCATCACCGGCGGGGCCTACAACACCACCAACGCCACGCTGTCCCGGTTGGTGATGACCAATGTGGCCACCGGGTACAGCGGACCGTTCCGCGTGGCCGTCACCGCGGGCACGAACACCGTGGTGAGTGCACCAGCCCACCTTTCGGTTGTGGTGGGGGTTCCATCGCGCCTGCGCCTGGGCACGGTGGCCATCCGCGAGTCCGCCGGCACCGAGCCCGTCCGACAGTACACCTTCCCGCTGGTCTTCACGTCGTTCGGGCCTGACCGCGGCGTGGGAGCCACCTGGACCTTCGATTACGGCGTGGTGCGGGACATCGCCTTCGAGCCCGCGGCCGATTCTCCAACCAACACCACGGTGCGGACGGACCGGAAGCCCGGGAAGTTCTCCTTCGTCTACACGCTGCCGCCCAGCGCCTCGGCCTTCTTCCCGGAGAACCGGCAGATCGGCCAGTTGGTGCTCACCACGGGCGTCGAGCGCGACGCGGCGCAGACTCTCGCCACGGCCCAATGGTCGGCGGTGGAGGATTCGACCTCGACCAACGCCGGCGCCGCCCGGCCGTTCCCGTCATTGCCCAGCGCCAGCGACCGGGTCATCGGCACCAATCTTTCCGATCTCGTCTCGTTCCCGATCAACCTCCTGATGAGCCCGCAGGTGATCCCGCATGGACCGCTGAGGCTCAACCGCCAGACCGGCTACTTCGAGCAGTCTGCCCAGGTGGTCAACCTGCGGTACGAGGCGCTGGCCGACGTGCTGCTCATCGTGACCGGCCTCACCAACGACACCCGGGGGGTGCCCGTGTCCTTGGCCAGTTCGGTCGGCCCGGTCGGCAACCCGCCCCGGCCTTCGGTCTTCCTCGGGCCCATGGGCGCCCTGGCGGTCCGTCCGCTGACCCTCGAATACTACGTCTCGGATGGACTGCCGGGCAGCGTCGGCACCCCGGGCTACGTGACCGAGTTCGCTCTCGACAGCACCCCCCTGGTGCCGGTTGGTCGGCGCAGCCTCGTTCCGGTGACCTACCAACCCGTGTTGACCGGCGG
This sequence comes from Candidatus Chromulinivoraceae bacterium, assembly GCA_044359215.1. Classification (GTDB taxonomy): domain Bacteria; phylum Verrucomicrobiota; class Verrucomicrobiia; order Limisphaerales; family UBA9464; genus SXXZ01. The sequence goes on along the minus strand of JBIKMQ010000140.1, from coordinate 2,019 downwards.
GGTGCTGCTGGAGTTCCCGACCCTCACCAACTTCAGCTATTATGTCCGGTACTCGGACGTGCTGAGCGACTTCAGCGCGCAGGACGCCACCAATTCGGTGATCCGCACGGCGCGCCCGGCGCTCCAGGGCAACGGACGGAAAGTTCAGTGGCTCGACAACGGGCTGCCCCGCACCGTGAGCGTCCCCACCAACCGTTTCTACCGCGTGCTGGAGTTCCGCTAGAGATCCCTCCCCGGAGTCCCATCGAACCGTCCTCGTGCGCCGCCACCATCCTTCCATTGATCCACTTCGTCCCATGAGCCCCATGATCTGCCGATCCTCCCTGATGCTCGTCGTCGCCAGTGCCGCCGCCCTGTCCGTACGCGCCCAGGATGGCGACGCGCCGGAGCCCTTCGGCATCCGCTTCCGCGTCGCGGGCCGCGTGCAGTTCAACCTGAAGGCCTCGTTCACCGATGCCAGAGCGCCGCTCTCGGGCGCAGCGGGTCAGTTCGGCGACGGCTACGTCCTGCTCGGGTCCAACACCTCCACTTCCACGAATGCCGGGGTGGTGACCGCCAACCCCGGGGCCGTGACCTGGAACTGGGGGTACCAGCGGGCGGACCAGGTGGCGGGCGACGAGCTGACCCTGACCCGCTTCGATCAGGTTCCCCGTGTCGGTTCGTTGGACGGTGGTGGGAGCACGGCTTTCGGTGGGGAACTGTGGGCGATGTACGAGCTCTACAGCTTCCGGTCGTTCGGCAAGCGCACCGGTCATTGGGGCTTCGAGGCGGGCTACGGGTTCACGACGTTCGATGCCTCGGCCTCCAGCAGGGTCTCGGGCACCGCCACCCGCAACCAATCGGTCTATTCGCTCGGTGGCATCGTGCCTCCGTCTCCCGGACACCAGGGGGCTTTCTTCGGACCAGGGCCGGGCCGTCCAGCCGCCCCGATCCTCGACTTCGCCCCGGTCCGCAACTCGTCGGTCCAGGCCGCCGGGGTGAATTCGCTCGATGCCGCCGTGTCCAGCGACCTGCACATGGCCAAGATCGGCCCCTGGGTCGAGTTGCCGATCACCGATCGGCTCACGGTCGGCTTGGGCGCCGGCTATTGCGCTGTGTACGCCCAGGCCGACCTCGAGTTCACCGAGTCCACAACCTTTGCCGGAAACCCCGCCGAGTTCGCGGCGGCGACCGAGAACCTGACCGTGCGGGCGACGCGTGAGGACTGGCGGCCCGGGTTCTACGCCCGGGCGCTGGTGGATTTCGCGATCACGCCCCGGTGGTCGGTGTTCGGCGGCGGCGACATCCAGAGCACCGGCGACCTGGATTTCTCGGCCCAGGGTCGCGGGGCCAGCGTGCAGCTCGGCTCGGTGTTCGGCGCGGTCGCCGGCGTCCAGTTCAAGTTCTGAGGCGCGGAGCGGGCCAGGAGTGGCAGCCCGTTTCGGCGAAGCTTCCCCGCTCAGGAGAAGAGGTCGAGCTGCGGGGGCGGCGGCAGCAGCTCCTGCAGGGCCTCGCGTTCGAGGCGGCGGGTCCGACGGCCCGGTCCGCGGCCCGTGGACACCGTGCGGGCGCCCGAGTCCGTTGCGGCGGTGCCGCCATCGGGCTCGGCCACCCGCTGCAGGTTCAGTTCGGCATCCTCCAACACCCGCAGGATGCCCTTGGCGCGGTCGATGACCGGCTGCGGCACGCCGGCCAGCCGGGCGACCTGGATGCCATAGCTCTTGTCGGCCGGTCCCGGCTGGATCTTGTGCAGGAAGAGGATCTGGTCGTTCCACTCGCGCACGGCCACGTTGTGGTTGCGCACCCGCGCCAGTCGGCCCGCGGGACCGGGGCGATCGGCTTCCCCGGCTCCGGTCGGAGTGCCGTTCCCGGGTGGCGCCAATTCCGTCAGCTCGTGGTAGTGGGTGGCGAAGAGGGTCTTGGCCCCGACCTGGTGGTGCAGGTGCTCAACGATGCTCCACGCCAGGCTCAGCCCGTCGAAGGTGCTCGTCCCCCGGCCGATCTCGTCGAGGATCACCAGGCTGCGACGGGTGGCGTTGT
>JBIKMQ010000139.1:0-5973 GCA_044359215.1 Candidatus Chromulinivoraceae bacterium | reverse complement strand
GTTCTCGAGCGCGTAGAAGTCGCCGTTGATGGCCGCCTCCACGGTGCCCAGCGCCCTGGGGAACAGGGCCACCTGCTCCGAGAGCGGGTTGAGCCCGATGCGGTCATGGAAGCCCAGCGACGGGAAGAACCCCAGCCCCGGGTGGTTCCGGTCGACGCGCACCACGTGCAGCGACCACGGCTCGTCGCGCACCACATGCGCCACGGCCACGCCCGGCCCGGCCTCCCGGAAGGCGATCGCCCCGGCGGCGGCAACGGCCCCGGCCCACAGCGCCAGCAGACCAGCCAGCGCCATCCGCAGCGCCGGTGGCGGCCCGGCGGCGCGGCGACAGGAGCCGCCCACCGGGGCAGGGGGTGCCTCGGCCGGGATTCGGCTCCGGGATTCCGGGGGGCGTGGCATGGCGGCTCAGGCCAGACCTTTCCACCGGCGCAGGGACCATTCCAGCACCAACAGGCCCAGGAGGATCCCCAGGTGGAGGGGCCGGTCCCACAGCGACTTGCGCAGGAACTCGACCCTCGGCGGGGGAAGCTCGCCCCAGAGCGCCTCGAGGCCCCGGGGCTCGGAGTCGTCGACGCGGTGGAACCCGCCCTCGCCTGCCCGGGCCACGGCCTGAAGGACCGTCGGTCGGGCCTGCAGATCGGCCATCTCCGGGTCCACCGACTCGACCCCCAGCAGTTGGCGGTCCGTGCCGACCGTCTCCCCTTGGCGGCGCGCCACGGCGGTGATGACGAAGGTTCCCGGGCGCTGCAGCGTCACCGGCGCCACGTAGGCCCGGCTCGCCGGATCGTACCGCGCCACGCCCACGGCATTGCTCGAGGTGCCCGACCCGGCGTACAGCGTGACTTCGGCGTCGGTGAGTTCCCGGCGGCCCGCGTCCCTCACCTGCACGGAGGCCGACACGGTGGCCCCCGGGGAGATGAGCGAACCGGACAGGTCGAGCTGCACCGGCGGGTTGGTGCGGTTGGAGCGCCCGGCCGCCAGCCACCGGATGGCGTTGACCCAGAAGCGCCGGTAGTAGCGCGAGTCGGAGTTGTCCTCGGTGAGCGGCCACTTCGGATTCCGGGGCTCGCCCCAGAGCGTCTCGAAATCCGCCCCCCACGACCGGGTGGTGTCGGAGGTGAAGGCCATGGTGCGGCCCCGGCCGACTTCCTGGACGGCCAGCAGCACGTCGCCCTCGAAGCCCGGCGGCGCGTTGTCGGCATACGCCAGCACCTGCGCGCCCGGCTTGGCCCGTTCCATCCGGTTGATGCCGTGCAGCACCGGGAACTTCTCGGTCCAGATCCGGCGGGTCTCCTCGGCGTCGGCGCCGATGGCCACGATGGGGTGCGTCCAGGCGGCCCGGGGGACCTTGGGCAGGAAGTCCTCGCGGGAGGAGTCGTAGGCGCCCTCCATCGCCACCGGGATGATGCGGTCCAGCAGGGTCTGGTGGTAGCCGCCCCGGCCGAAGGCCGAGTTGCCGCCGATCATCAGGAAGCCGCCCCCGAACTCCTCGACCAGGCGGGCCATGTTGGTGAGCTGCAACGGGCTGAAGGAGTCGCGCCGGATGTCGCTGTGGATCACCACGTCGTGGTCGAGCAGGCCCGCGAGGGTGCGCGGGAACCCCTGGGTCGGGTGCTCGACCGGGTAGATCCGCTCACCGGTCTCCGGGTCGGAGTCGACGGTGTTCAGGTACTGGCCGTTGTTGCCGAACTGCCGATACAGCGTGGTCACCCGGATGCCCGGGTCGCTTTGCAGCGCGTCCTTGAGGTACTTCCACTCGGGCTGCGGGCTCTGGTTGTTCTGCGGGGTGCCCTCCATGTACAGGACCCGAAGCGTGGGATCGACGACCTCGAGGCCGAAGGGGCGCTGGTTGTTCGAGGCCAGCCACTCGCCGGGCAGGCCTGAGACGGCCACCTCGTAGATCTGGAAGCCCCGCGATCCGGGCGTGAAGTCGAGCTCCAGTCGCTGGTCTCCGCCGTCGAGGTCCACGGGCCGGGCGGCGAGGATGCGCCCGTCCTTGCGTACCTGCACGGTGACCCGCTTCCCGGCGAAGCCCGGCGACCGCAGGCCCACCGAGACGCGGGTGGGAGCCTTCTCCGCCACGGCCCGGCGCACCTCGACGCCGGTGATGCGCACGTCCTGCAGCTCGTTGGTGGTGCCGCTCAGCAGGGTGTGCACGCGCAGCCCATGGCGGCGGAGCCGGCGGGCGGCGGCCTCCGGGTCCCGCCCCTCGGTCTCGATGCCGTCGGACACCAGCAGCACGCCCGCCAGCGGTTCCTCCGGGGGCAGCGACAACAGGCTCTCGAGGGCCCGGCCCAGGCCGCTGGAGGGTCCGTCGGCCGTGCCGGCGACGCCGTTGGTCTCGGGCGTCACCGTGGCGTTGAAGCCCAGCCCGAGCAGCTCGACCGTGTCGGGCTTGGTCGGGAGCACATGCCGGGCGATCCAGGACCGTGCGGCCCCGAGCCGGCCTCCCGGCACGTCGCCGGTGGCCATGCTGCGTGAGGTGTCGACGAGCACCGCCACGCGGGCCTTCCTGGGCTGGACGATCTTCTCCACCCACTGCGGGTCGAGCAGGCACAGCACCAGGCCGGTGAAGGAAGTCATCCGCAGGAAGGCACACACGCCCCGGACCCACGGCTGCGAGCGGCCGCGGGCCAGCGCGTGGCTGACGGCGACCAGCACCGTGACACCCAGGCCGCCGGCGATCAGCCAGCGGGGATCCGGCGATTGGGAGAACTGCATCATGGCGACGGGGGTGCGGGCATCGGGGCCGGGTCGTAGGGGTGTGGCGTCATTGCGCCCGGGTCAGACGGCGGAAGTACTCGGCGATCTGCTCCTCGAACTGGGCCGGCGCCTCCTCGGCCGACACGTCGGTGCGTTCCGTTCCCGGGCGCAGGGCCCGCTCCAGCAGGTCCGCCGCCGACTGCACCCCCGCGGCCGCGAGGCTTCCGCTGGTCCCGGCGGCGTCGGACCGGCCGTCGCCGAGGGCCTCGGCAGCCTGTGTCATCTGGTCGGCCGCCGTCAGCACCCGCTGGCCGGCCGCCTTGGCCTCGGGCGACTCGCCGGTCTTCGGCTTGGCCAGCCGGTCGATCCGGTCCGCCAGGCGTCGGGCCCGTTCCTGCAACTGGCGCTGGCGTTCGGCCATCGACGGACCTGGCGGGTTCCCAGATCCCGGCCCCGGCGGTTTCCCGCCCGGTTGCCCCGGTCCGAACCCTTGTCCAGGACTCCGGCCCGGATCCTGTCCCGGCCGCCCCTGTCCCTGTCCCCGCTGCCCCTGTTCACCCGGTGAGTCGCCCTGGCCGTCCTGGCCTTTCTGGCCCTTCTGTCCGGCCTGTCCCTTGTCGCCCTTGTCGCCTTTGTCGCCTTTCGGGTCCTTGCCGTCCTTGCCGTCCTTGCCATCCATCCGGTCGGTCAGCTCGGACTGTGCCTGGGCCAGGGCGAGGGCCTCCCGCAGGGCCTCCTCGAGGGCCTGCTTCTCCTCGGCCGACTCGGCCGGGGTCTTGGGCTTCTTCTCGATGGCCTCCAGCACGATTTGCGGCGGGGGCGGTTCGGCGGACGGGTCGGGGGGCTGCAGGGCCAGGTCCGGGTTGGTGGGCAGGTTCTTGAGCTGCGGCATGGCCTTGATGGCCCGGTAGAGTGCCGCCAGGGCCTTCTCCTCGGCCGGGATGGCCGACGGTTGGGAGCGCTGGTCGAGCGCCCGGGCGGCGTCGTCCATGCCCTCGAGGGCCTCGTCCAGCGCGAACTGCGCGCCCTTCGGCGCGTTCATGGCCTCGAGGCGTTCCTGGTAGCGGGCGGTCAGCGCCCGGGCCTCGCGCTGGCGGCCTGCCAGGTCGCCGAAGGCCTTCGGGGCGGCGTTGGTGGCCAGGCCCGTGGTGTCGGCCAGGAGGCCCTTCTGGATCGCGATCAGGTTGAGTCGCTGCTGCGGCGGACCCTGGCTCTTGCGTTTGGTGGGCGGTGGCCCGGAGCGGTCGGTGAGTTCGATGAAGTAGGTCGGCGACCGTCCGATGCCGGGGCCGTCGAGCGTGTTGTTGTCGCGCGCCTCCGCATGGTAGGCCACCACGTCGTAGGGCTTGACCCCGAGGCTCTCGAGGCGAAGCACCACCGCGCCCAGCGTCTGGCCGTCCTTGGTGTGACGGTCGCGGACCTCCAGCCGTTGCTCGGGCCCGCCAAGCACGTGGTACACCAGCGTGATCGACTCCAGGCCGAAGTCGTCCGAGGCGGCCACCTTCAGGGGGATGACCTCGTCGGGATCGGCCCGGATGTCCTCGCCGGGTTCGGTGACATCCACCTTCGGCGGCATGTCCGGCAGCGCCCGGATCGGGTGGCGTACGGCGTTGGCCGGCCCGGGCCGGCCCCGGACGTCGGCCAGCACGATGGAGTATTCGGTGTCGGCCGAGAGGGTCAGCTCGCCCCGCCAGAGGTTCGAGGCCCCCGGCACCAGCGCCACCTCCGTGCCGTTGGTCAGCCGCAGCCCGGCCCGGCCCAGCGGCACGTTGGCCTCGAGTTCGATGAGGGCCCGGGTGCCCCGCAGCGCGGTGATGGCCGGGGAGGTCTGGCGCAGTTCGGGCAGCCCGGAGTAGGCCGGCGGCACCAGCCGCACCGTGAGTGCCGACACCTCGGGCGGGATGTAGGCGACGAGCGGGAACTCCGCCGAGAGGTGATCGCCGGCGCGGATCCGGAAGGTCCCGGAGGTGGACACGAGGAAGTGGTGGAAGGCCACCGGGAGGTTCGAGGTCACGGCGACGGTCTCGCTGCGCCAGCCCGGCTGGCCATCCTGCCGCCACTGGAACTCGACCGAGCGCGGGATCCGGCCCGACAGGCGGTTGGTCAGGGTTAGCCGATGCCCCACGGGGAACTCACCTCCTGCCGGCTCCACCGACAGCCCGGTGAAGTGCGCCCCGGTCCATGGCGCCACGGCGCGTCGCAGCGCGATTCCCGACTGGGGTGCCACCACCAGGAATCCCAGCAGGCCCGCCAGCACACCGCCGCCGAAGAGCAGCCCGGGAAGGCCCAGGCGACGGCGGTAGGCCGCCGTGTCCTGGTCCGAAGCCACGCGCGCGGCCCGCAGGCTCAGCGCCTCGGCCAGTTCCGACTCCCTGGGATCCGCGGCGGCGCGGCTGCCCGAGAGGTACTCGGAGGCCGTCGAGACCTCGCACCCGAGGCCGGGCCGGGCCGATTCGAGGTCCAGCGCCGCCTCCTTGAGCGAGGTTCGTTGCCGTTGTGCCAATCGCCACCGTCGCCACCCGGCCGCCAGCGCCGCCAGCAGCAGGCCCCCGGCGGCGACCCGGACCCCGGTCGGCAGCCCGAGGCCGTAGTCCAGGAGCATGACCAGCAGCAGGCCCAGCAGCAGGCCGGCCACCGTGGCGGCGGCCAGGCCCAGCCGACGGGCGGCGTCCTTGCGGGCGGCGTTCCGGGAGAGTCGTTCGCGGGCCTGTTCGGCGGGGGGATTCATGGGGTGGATCGGTTGGCGACGACGGTCTCGATGAGCAGGAGGGCCAGCGCGGCGCCCATGAGCAGGCGCCACCACTCGCGACGGCCCGGCTCGTTGCCGAACCACCCGGGCGGCAGGTCGGACTCCGCGTCGGTGCGCCGGGCCAACAGGCCGGCGGCGGCGGACACATCGAGCGCGGCCAGGTCGGATTCGACCGGGGGCGGGTTGGCCGCCCGTCGCCATAGCTCGCTGCCGGCCGTGTCGGCCAGGCGGTAGATCCCGGCATGCGGCACCTCGAAGACGACCGTTCCATCGGTTTTCAGGGAGACCTCCGGCACGGGGACTTCCGGCGTCGGGGAAACGCCCAGGACGGGCCTTGGCCCCGGGTTGCCGTCGCCGGCCGGGGCGATGGCCGCCGCGATGCCGGTCACCAGCGATTCCGGCGCATGCGGCCGGCGCTCGGCACCCCCGTCGGCCAGCCATGACACCGAGGCGTGGACCCAGGGCACGAAGCTCTTGTGCTTGGGCCAGTCGGTCCAGGCCGTGTCGGCCGAGGTGTTGGC
>JBIKMQ010000138.1:0-5987 GCA_044359215.1 Candidatus Chromulinivoraceae bacterium | reverse complement strand
TCGGCTTCTGCTGATCCCGGGCGCCCTGCGCTCGCTGGCGCCCCTGCCCGTCCACCCGCCGCTGCCGGTGTGGCACCATGGCCGCCTGCTCAACCACCCGGATGCTCCCTACTGGCCCTCCTATGAGGGTGACGAGGACACCCGGCGCAAGCCGGCCTACCACAACGGAACTGCCTGGGTCTGGACCTTCCCGAGCTTCTGCGAGGCCCTGGTCAAGGCGTATCCCGGCGATCCTGCCGCCATCGACGCCGCACAGGCCTACCTTGGCAGCGTGGGCGGCCTGCTGCTCGGGGGCTGCGTAGGCCACCTGCCGGAAATCCTCGACGGCAGCGCCCCCCACCTGCCCCGCGGGTGCGACGCCCAGGCCTGGAGCGTGACCGAGGCGCTCCGGGTGTGGACCTGGCTCCGGCGCACACCCCGACCGGGTGCCGAGTGACCAGCCCGTTCCGCCGCCGGCCGGGATAATTCCTTCCCGACGCGCTCCGGCGTCTCCTACGCTCTTTCCCGCACATGCGCTCCGGCTCGGCTTTCGACAAACTCCTGGAACGGGTGGTGGGTGGTCTGCTGCTCTTCACGATGGCGTGGCTGACCTTCTGGTTCGCCGGGGTGAACCCCTCGGAGGCGGTGGTCGGCTACGCCGCGATCGGCCTCGCGGCGGTCGTCTGGGTCGTCCGGACCTGGGCGGAGCCGTCGCACCGGTTCCTCCTGCCACCGGTCACCTGGGCGGTCCTTGCCTTCTTCCTGTATGCCGCCTGGCGATGCCACTCGGCGCCGGTCCCCTACTGGTCCCTCCAGGAGGTGTTCCTCATCGCCGTGTGTGTGCTGGCGTTCTTCACCAGCCTGCACAACCTGCACCGGCAGGAGACCGCCGGCTGGGTGGTCAACGGATTGCTGGTGACCGGCCTGATGGTCGCCGCCTACGCGATTCTCCAATGTGTCCAGAACTCGCAGAAGGTCCTCTGGGCGACCCAGCCGGCGGTGTACTACAAACGCTTCGGGGGGACCTTCGTGAACCCCAACCACCTGGCCGCCTTCCTGACGCTGCTGGTGCCCCTGGCCCTCTCCCAGGCGCTCCTCGGGCGCGGGGGCGCGGTCCAGCGGATCGTCGCCGGCTACGCCGCACTCATGATGCTCGGGGGCATCGCCGTGACGATGTCCCGCGGTGGCTGGCTGGGGGCGGGCGCCGCGGTCGCCACCTTCTCGCTGTGGCTGTTCCGGCGGCCCCAGTACCGCATCCCCATGGCGGCCCTGATGGCGGTGCTCTGCCTGGGCACGGTGACCTTCCTGGTCCAGTCCGAGAAGGCGCGTGCCCGGATCGACGCGCTCACGGACTCCGGCAAGAAGGACAGCGGGCTCTTCCGGGCCTGGATCTGGAAACCGGCGCTCCGGATGTGGTCGGACCATCGGCTCCAGGGGGTCGGCCCGGGGCAGTTCGACACCCGCTTTCCGGCCTACCGCACCCCGACGACGCCATTGAGCCCGCAGCACGTCCACAACGAGTACCTCGAGTTGCTGGTCGAGTACGGCACGGTCGGGGCCGGCATCGCCGGACTGGGACTGGCGGCCTTCGGCTACGGCCTCTACCGGACGTCGCGCCACGTGGAGCGCGGGTCATCGGACCTCGGTCTCAAGCAGAGCAACCGGACGGCGTTCTTCGCTGGCGGGGTGGCGGGCCTGGTCGGCCTGGGCGTCCACTGCTTCTTCGACTTCAATCTGCACATCCCCGCCGTCGCCATCGCCGCGTCCGTGCTGGCCGGGATCCTGGTCTCCAACACCCGATTCGCCACCGAGCGGTTCTGGATCCGGGCCTCCCTGCCCATGCGACTGGCGTCGACCGGAGCGGTGGCGGCCATGCTGTTCTGGATGGTGCCCTTCGGCTGGACCGCCGCCCGCGAGGACCGGCATCTCCAGCGGGCCCAGGCCCACCCGCTGGTCGACGACGGGTTCTTCGGTGAGCTCGGCAAGGCCGCCGCCCTGGCCCCGGGCAACCCGGCGACCGCCCGATGGTACGGCGAGGAGAAGCGACGCCTGAGCTGGCAGGGGCTGCCCGGCTGGGAGGCCCAGGCCAAGGAGGCGCTCCAGTGGTACGGGCAGGCCGCCAGGCTGGACCCGTTCAACGCGCGGACCCGTGTCTCGATGGGCCTGTGCCACCAGTGGCTCGACGACCTGAAATCGGCCTCGGAGGACTTCGAGACGGCCCTGAAGCTCGGGCCCAACGACGTGCCGGTGCTCAACGCGATGGCCTGGCATCTGATCGTGCGGGGAGACCTTCCCCGCGCAAGGTCGATGGTCGAGCAATCCCTGGCCATCAATCCCTGGGACAACTGGGAGGCGCGCTCCTACGCCGAGCGCCTCAAGGCGGCCGGACGCTGATTTTCCGCATTGGCAGCGGCGGCCCAACGGGACATCCTCCGGCGATGAGTCCGGCAGCCAACACGGAATCGGCCAGCAGTCTCCACCGGGAGGTCACGGTGCGGAACCGGCAGGGAGTCCATGCCCGCCCCTCGGCGTCGTTCGTGAAGCTCGCCAGCCAGTTCCAAAGCGATGTCTTCATCGAGAAGGACGGCGAGACCATCAACGGCAAGAGCATCATGGGCCTGTTGATGCTGGCGGCCGGACCCGGGAGCCGGTTGCGCATCGTCTGCAACGGTCCCGATGCCCGGACCGCCCTCGAGGAACTCTGCGCCCTTGTCGACGCCAAGTTCGGCGAGGATTGACCAGCCATGTCCGACTTCAACATCCACTACGTGGCGAACCTCGCCCGCGTCGCCCTCACCCCGGAGGAGGAACAGCGCCTGGGAGGGCAGTTGCAGAACATCCTCGGCTACATTGAGAAGCTCAAGGAGGTGGATGTCTCCGGGGTTGAACCCACGGCCCATGCCTTCCCGGTGGTGAACGTCCTGCGGCAGGACGTGGTCACCGGGTCCCTGCCCCACGATGAGGCCCTTCGCAACGCCCCGGCCAAGGCCGGCGGCCTGTTCGTGGTCCCGAAGGTGGTCGAGTGAGTCGCCTCCGGCGGAGTGCCTGACGGTGATGGTGGGCCATGTCCGCCGGCAGCCTTGATCGCCTCGGCAAGCCCATGGAGTTCGCCCGGAGTTCGCCCAGAATGGATCCGGCATGGGCCCGAACCACCTGCCAGCCGCGGGTGCCATGACTCCCTTCGCCCTCAGTTTCCTTGCCTCCGACGCGGGGCTCTCCCATCGTCGCGCATGGCAGACGCGAACCCAGCCCACGCGGTCGATTCCGAGTTCTACCTCCCGGCCTCCGAGTTCTTCCCGGCACAGCGGCGCACCGCCCTGACGTACGACGACGTCACCCTGGCCACCCTCTACACCGAGATCCTCCCGAGGGAGAGCCAGATCGACACCCGGCTGGCGGACGGCCTCCACCTGAACATCCCGCTGGTGTCGGCCGACATGGACACCGTCACCGAGGCGCGGATGGCCATCGCCATGGCCCTGAACGGTGGCCTGGGACTGATCCACTACAACATGCCCGAGAAGGAACAGCTCTCGGAAGTGTCCCGCGTGAAGAACCATGTGCATGGGCTCATCCAGGACCCGATCCGGGTGCATCCCGAACAGCACATCGGAGACGTGCTCGAGCTGATCGACAAGAAGCGCTTCAGCTTCAGCACGTTTCCGGTGGTGGACGCCTCGGGCACCCTGCTGGGCCTGCTGCCGGGGCACGTGGTCAAGCCGCGCTACGCCCACCGCAAGGTCAGCGATGCGCTGACCCCGCGCGCCCAGGTGCGCACCATTTCCGAGCGGGAGCTTGGCGCGGACCCCATCGCCCGGGCCGACCGGTTCTTCACCGAGAACCTCGGCATCCACAAACTCCTGGTGGTCGACGACCAGGACCGGCTCAAGGGCCTGTTCACGCTGAGCGACATCGAGCGCATCACCCAGGAGACGGGAGCGGCGCTCAAGCCGGCCCGCGACGCGCAGTTTCGCCTGCTCTGCGGTGCGGCCATCTCGACCGTGCGGCGCAAGGACGGGACCATCGACCAGGACCGCACGATCGGTCATGTCGGTGCGCTCATCGACCGGGGCGTCGACTGTGTGGCGGTCTCGACGGCCCATGGGCACAGCCGCGGGGTGGGTGAGGTGGTGCGGCTGGTGCGCGACGCGTTCCCGGCCCTACCGATCATCGCCGGCAATGTGACCAGCGCCGCCGGGGTGGAGTTCCTGGCCTCCCAGGGGGCCAATGTCATCAAGGTGGGCCAGGGTCCGGGCTCCATCTGCACCACGCGGGTGGTGGCCGGCGTGGGCATCCCCCAGCTGACGGCCCTCTACGTCACCTCACGGGCGGCCGCCGCCTGCAGCGTCACGCTCCTGGCCGACGGCGGGATCACCAAGTCCGGCGACATCGTGAAGGCGCTGACGCTGGCCCAGGGCGTCATCTGCGGCGGGCTCTTCGCCGGTTGCCCCGAGGCGCCGGGCCAGATCGTCGAGATCAACGGCAAGCTCTACAAGCAGTACCGCGGCATGGGCAGCCATGCGGCCATGAAGGCGGGCTCGGCGGCGCGCTACGGCCACAGCGCCGACGCCACCCGCAAGGCGGCCGCCGAGGGCATCGAGGCCCTCAAGGAGGTCGCCGCCTCCATCGACTCGGTCGTCGCCCAGCTCATCGGGGGCATCCAGTCGGGCATGGGGTATCTCGGGGCGGCCAACCTGCCGAGCCTGCGGGAACGCGCCCGGTACGCGCGGGTCAGCCCGGCCGGCCAGCGCGAGGCCTCGCCGCATGACGTTATCGAGGTGAAGACCCCGGGTGGGACGGCCGACAAGGCCTGATCCATGATCCCGCTTCCCGCTCCCGATGGGCTCCGCGCTCGGCTTGCGGTCCTCGCCCCGGATCTGTTCCGGCTCCGTGTCGAGCGCGAGGGACACCCCGCCCCCCCTCCCTCGGGCGCCGTCGTGGGCCTGCCATCCGGGCAGGTTGCCTGGACCGTTCGCAAGTCCCGGGGCGCGGTCCACATCGCCACCGGCTCGGGAGAATTCCGGTGGAACGGGCGGACCGGCGGCTGGCAACTGGTGGACCGGCGGGGCCTCGTCGCCTTCCGGTCGCCGGGCGGCTCCACCGGATTCGACGGCGACGCCCGGCCCGGCCTCACCCTCGAACTGGCAGACCGCGAGGCCCTCTTCGGCATGGGCGAGGGCACGGGCCTCCTCGATCGCCGGGGCACCGTGCGGGAATTCTGGAACATCGATGTCCTGGGCCATGCGCCGGCGATCCACCCGGCCCTGCCGTCCCTGTATGTCTCCATCCCGTTTTCGCTCTCGTTGCGTGACGGCCGGGCCGCGGGCCTCTTCTGGGACCATCCCGGGCGCCAGCGCTGGGACCTCGGATCCTCCGATCCCCGCCGGTGGGAGCTCCGCGCCGAGACGGGCGCCATCGACCTTTACCTGTTCCTCGGTCCGACGGTCGAGTCGGTGGTGCGCGGGTACGGCCGCCTGACCGGCACCCTGCCGATGCCCCCGGAATGGGCGCTGGGCTACCACCAGTCGCGCTACAGCTACCAGACGCAGGCCCGGGTCGAGGCCGTGGCCCGGGAGTTTCGCCGGCGGGACCTGCCCTGCGATGCTCTGTACCTCGACATCCATCACATGGACGGGTACCGGGTGTTCACCGTGGGCGACGGGTTTCCCGACCTGCCGGCGATGACCCGGCGCCTGGCCCGGAACGGCATCCGGACCGTGGCCATCGTCGACCCGGGGGTGAAGGACGACCCGCGATTCCCGGTCCTGCGGCGGGGCCTTCGCCGGAAGGCCTTCGTCGAGGCTCCAGATGGCACGGGCGACCACCTCGGGCGCGTCTGGCCCGGCAGGTCGCGATTCCCCGACTTCCTGCAGGCCGGGGTGCGTGCGTGGTGGGGTGACGAGCAACGGGCCCTCCTGGACATGGGGGTCGACGGCATCTGGAACGACATGAACGAGCCGGCCGATTTCGACCGGCCCGACAAGACCCTGCCGCCCGATGCCCGGCAC
>JBIKMQ010000137.1:0-6035 GCA_044359215.1 Candidatus Chromulinivoraceae bacterium | reverse complement strand
CGGCTCTGATCCAGTCGTTGATGACCATCTATCGTGCGCGGACGTTGTTCGCCCGGATCATGCAAAGCAGCCAGAATCCGCAATCCGCGCTCTACAGCGCGGGGCTGCGCTGGCTGTTGGGTCCGGAGGGCATCTACTGGGGGCACAACGCATTGATGCGGATCCGGCCGTTGAGCGAGCATGCCATGCTGCCGATCTATCCTTGGCCGGCTCCGCAAGGCGGACCGGTGTTGAGCCAAGACGTCCATGAGGCCAGCCTGCTGGGCCGGGCCGGATGGGACGTGGATCTAGATCTGGATGAGGGAGGCAGCTTCGAGGAGATGCCGGCCAACGTGCTCTCCAACGCCGAGCGCGATCGGCGCTGGTGCCAGGGAGACTTCCTCAATCTCGCCCTGGTTCTCTCCAGCGAAATCCCTTTGGGCCAGCGGATGTGGCTCCTCTACATCTTCACGGGCTATTTCCTGAGCGTGCCGGTGATCGGCATCATGCTGCTGGGTTCGATCGATGCGTGCCGACGTTCGGGAGGTGCTGGCATCGGAGCCGGCTGGCTGGTGCTGCTGAACATCTACCTGCTCCAACTTGTGCCCAAGGGGTTGGCCTGGGTGAGGGCGGTGGCCCGACGGGGTAGGTCCCACTATGGGTTTGGCTCCTTCATGCTCGATACCTTGGGCAGTGTCCTGTTTGGCCCGCTGATGCTGTATCTGCATGCGCGGATCATCCTGGGTCTGCTGCTGGGGCATGCTCGGCCTTGGAAGAGCCCGTCACGCCGTCCGGACGATGCGCTCTCGTGGGGGGAGGCGGCCGCAGTGTTCTGGCCAGCGACCGTGTTGGGAGCGATGTGGATTGCGGTCTTGGCCATCCAGGCGCCCCCCTATTTGGCATTTTGTGGGCCGGTGATGGTGGTCTGGGTGTTTTCCATTCCCATGGCCGTCGGCACGTCGCGCGTGGGCTTGGCAGATCGATGGGCACGGAGAGGGTGGATGCGCGCTGCACTCTCGGAAGAGGAAGTGCGGGCGCTGGGGCCCTTGGTATTGGAGGCCGATTCGACTCACCTATCGCCGCCGGACCCAGGTGGCATCGCTGCGTTACCGAAGGAGGGCAAGCGGACTTGGACTGCGCCACCAGGCTCCTCGGAAACCCGGTTGGGTCGGACCCGGTTGCGCATTCCCTGGGTTGGGGAGGCCAGCACTCAAGCCACCGATGTGACCCAAGGGCTGATCAGCGCCCAATGGCTGCTCTTGGGCCTCGGCATCCTGTTCACCGTGTTGGTGGCCGCCGTGCGCCTCGGGCTCGCAGGTTGATTGGAGCGCTTGAGCAATCGTCGACGCCGGCCGGGCCTAGGCCGACTCGAGGACCACGTTGGTGTAGATGCGCTTCTCGCCGGTGCGGATGAGGCCGATCGACCCGGGCACGCGGGCCTTGAGGGCGAGGTGGGGCTCCCAGATCACGGGCGTACCACCGAAGGCCGACAGGAACTCGGCGCGCACGGCGCCGTCGTTGTGGTCGTTGAACTCCGAGGCCATCCACACGGGGCCGGCCTTCCAGTTGGCCAGAACCGCCTCGACCACCTGGGGCACGGTGGGGATGCCATAGACCAGCGACAGGTCCACCGTCTCGAGGCCGGGCCAGGACGGGAACATGGAGTCGGCGATGACCAGCCGGTTGGTGTGACGCACCCGGGCCAGGAGCGCCATCAGGTGGGGATTGAGCAGGCCGCTGCGGATCATGGATCCAAAAGAGGACGGTTGGTGCCCGGCGAAGTCAAGGGGATGGGCCGATCCGCCGATCCGGGGCCGCAGATGCGGCGACTCCCACCGGACGGATAAAATCGGATGTTTCCGGGAAGAATCGACCGGGACCGAGCGAAGGCTGGATTGAGATGACTCCTCTGAACGACCTTCCCGGCACAATCCCGTTGCCTGTTCCACGCGTTTCGCCACCGCCCCTCCCTCCTCCTCGGACGCCGGGTCCGGTGGCTCCACATCCCGATCCTCGTTGGCCCGATGGCTTTCCCGACGGGGACGACGGGGTGGACAAGGAGGACACGGGCGATTCTGGAGAGGGCGCCGGCGACGACGGCGACCACGGGGATGGGCCGCCGGCCGTGCCGGCCGGGGCGGCCAGGGCGGATGGGTCCGGCGCCATCCCGTCGACCAGCCTTCGAGCGGTGCCGCCCTCGGAGCGTCCGCGTGAGCGGCTCATCCAGGATGGCCCGGAGCACCTCCGGAGCGGCGAACTCATCGGCCTCCTGCTCCGCACGGGGCTGCCCGGTTCCAATGCGGTGGTCCTTGGCGAGGCGCTCCACCGGCATTTCGGCAGCCTTGCCACGCTGAGCCGGGCCTCGCACGCCGAGTTGGCGCGGTTCCGGGGTGTGGGGCCCGGCAAGGCGGCGATCCTCCTGGCCGCCCTGGAGCTTGGACGGAGGGTCTCGCGCGAATCGATCGGCAGCGCGCCGCTGCTCGACACCCCTTCGCGCATCGCCGAGCTGCTGGCCGACACGGCCTCGGGTTGGAAGGCCGAGCGCATGCTCGTGCTGCTGCTCAACACCCGTTGCCGGCTCATCCGCATGGAGACGGT
Source organism: Candidatus Chromulinivoraceae bacterium (assembly GCA_044359215.1). GTDB lineage: Bacteria > Verrucomicrobiota > Verrucomicrobiia > Limisphaerales > UBA9464 > SXXZ01. The sequence continues at coordinate 3,458 of JBIKMQ010000137.1, read as the reverse complement.
CACCGAGGGGCTGGTCGACCAGGTGCTGGTGCACCCCCGCGAGATCTTCCGTCCGGCCATCGCGTCGGGCGCCCATTCCATCGTCATGGTCCACAACCATCCCAGCGGCGATCCCACCCCTTCCGAGGCCGACATCCGCATCACCCGGGAGATCCTGAGGGCGGGGGCGTTGTTGCGCATCGAGGTCCTGGACCATGTCATCCTGGGCCGCCCGTCGGACCAATGGGCCAAGGGCTACAGTTCCCTGCGGGAGCTGGGGCATTTGCGGCTGGTCTGAGGCGCGGTCGGGCTCCTGTTGGCATTGGCCCCTTTCGTTCCGGAGGCCTGCGCATTTGCCTTTTGCCTTTTGGGCCCGGGCCTCCGCAACCTCCGCCCCATGCGCGTTCTCACCGGCATCCAGCCGAGCGGCGCCCTGCACTTGGGCAATTATTTCGGCGCCATGCTCCCGGCCATCGGCCTTCAGGAGCAGGGCGAGGCCTACTACTTCATCGCCGACTACCATTCCATGACGTCGCTGACCGACGCCGCGAAGCGTCGGCAGTACACGATGGACGTGGCGCTCGACTGGCTGGCCGCCGGCCTGAATCCCGACCGCTGCGTGTTCTGGAAGCAGTCCGACACGCCCGAGCACACCGAGCTTGCCTGGCTGCTCAGCACCGTGACGCCCATGGGCCTGCTCGAACGCTGCCACAGCTACAAGGACAAGGTGGCCAAGCTGGCCGACGGCGACCTGGGCGCGGTGAACCACGGCCTCTTCGCCTACCCGGTGCTCATGGCCGCCGACATCCTCCTCTACGACACCCAGGTGGTGCCGGTGGGCAAGGACCAGAAGCAGCACCTCGAGGTGACTCGCGACATCGCCCTCAAGTTCAACCACGTCTACGGCGAGACCTTCGTCGTGCCCGAGCCGCGCATCCAGGAATCGGTCGCCGTGGTGCCCGGCACCGACGGCCAGAAGATGAGCAAGAGCTACGGCAACACCCTGGAGCTCAGCGGCGACGAGAAGGCTCTGCGCAAGCGGGTGATGTCCATCCAGATGGACAGCCGTTCTCCGGCCGAGCCCAAGCCCGACGCCGACAGGAACATCGCCATCCAGCTGCTGCGCCTGGTCGCCGCGCCCGAGGTGGCTGCCGATTGGGAGACTCGCCTTCGCGCCGGGGGCCTGGGCTACGGCGACCTCAAGAAGGGATTGTTCGAGGAGTACTGGAAGCACTTCGCCGGCTTCCGGGAACGGCGCGCCGCGCTGGCGGCCCGACCCGACGAGGTCCGCGACATCCTGAAGGCGGGAGCGATCAAGGCCCGCGCCAAGGCGCAGAAAACCCTGGCCCGCGCCAAGCAGGCCTGCGGTCTGGATTGATCGCCCGGGAGGTCCCTTGGGGGTCGCCTTGGGCTCGCCCCGGGGCGCCGGAGGGAAGGCCCGTCCGTCCGGTTTACAATCGGCGAGGTCCTTTCCATGCTCGGCCCCACGGCATGAGCTTTTTCGACCGACTGAAGTGGACCTCCGACGGCCTGATCCCCGCCATCATCCAGGAGCAGGCCACGGGACGTGTCCTGATGATGGCCTGGATGAACCGGGCCTCGCTGGAGAAGACCCTCGAGACCCGGCGCACCTTCTTCTGGAGCCGGTCGCGGCAGAAGTTCTGGATGAAGGGCGAGTCCAGCGGCCACGTGCAGGTGGTGAAGGACGTCGCCTTCGACTGCGACGGCGACACGTTGCTCATCCAGGTGGAGCAGACCGGTGCGGCCTGCCATGAGGGGTACCAGTCTTGCTTCTTCCGCAGCCTCGACGGCGACGGCGGGGCCTGGAAGGTCACCGAGCCGCAGCTCCAGACGCCGGACGCCATCTACGGCAAGTCGTGAGTTCTTCCCTGCCCGAGTTCGTCCCGCCGGGCTCGGCGTCATGGTGGCTGTTCGCGGTGCTGGCCCTGGCCGGCCGGTCGGCCGACCTGGCCTCGACCTGGCTGGCCACCCCGAACCTGGCCCTCGAGGGCAACCCCCTGGCCCGTCGCCTGGGTTGGCGTTGGGGCATCCCTGTCAACGGGCTGGCCTCGTTGGGCGTCGGTTGCTTCCCGGGCCTGGCCATCGCGGTGGCCACGACCAGCGCCCTGGTGGCGGCCCGCAATTTCCAGAATGCCTGGATCATGCGCTCGATGGGCGAATGGTCGTACCGTCGGTGGATTTCCGAGCGCCTTGACGAGGCGCCCCGAGGGCTGGCCGCCCTGTGTTTCCTGGCCGAGTCGGGTCTCACGCTGGCACCCGGCCTGGCCCTGCTGTTCTTTGCGGAGTCCGGCGGGGTGGCGCAGTCGGTGGGACTGGGCATCACCGCCTACTCGGCGGCCGTTGCGCTCTTCACCCTGATGGCCCTCTGGCGTCGGCGCGGCTGAACCGGTCCGGCTTCAGTGGACTTCGGAGTCCCGAGTTCGACGTTCCTCCGGCCTTGAGTCAGTGGACTTCGGAGTCCCGAGTTCGACGTTCCTCCGGCCTTGAGTCAGTGGACTTCGGATCCGAGTTCGACGTTCCTCCGGCCTTGAGTCAGTGGACTTCGGATCCGAGTTCGACGTTCCTCCGGCCTTGAGTCAGTGGACTTCGGATCCGAGTTCGACGTTCCAGTACGCCACGTCGAGGAAGTGCCGCCAGCTGTCGTGCATGGATGCCCCGAAGCTCACCTGCACGAAGGGCCGCCACTTCGGGCGCTTGGGCTTGCGGACCAGCCGCAGGTTGGCCTCGGCCGGCGTCCGGTTGGCCTTGCGCGTGTTGCACGGGATGCACGAGCACACGATGTTCTCCCAGGTCGTCGGGCCGCCCCGGTCCCTGGGGATCACGTGGTCGAGGTTCAGGTCGCGACGGTCGAACACCTTCCCGCAGTACTGGCAGGTGTTCTGGTCGCGCTCGAAGAGGTTGTGCCGGGTGAACTTGACCTCCTTCTTGGGGAAGCGGTCGAAGCCCATCAGCAGGATGACCCGGGGGACGCGGATCCGGAAGGATACCGTCCCGACCGACGCCTCACCCTCCGGCTCCGAGGCCGAGAGGTCGCGCCACTGCTGGAAGTCGAGGGTCCGGTAATCGCCGTCGGCCATGCCGAACACCACCTGGGCGTTGCCCTCGAAGAGGAGCGTCAGCGCCCGGCGGACCGAGCAGACGTTGACCGCCTGCCACAGCCGGTTGAGGACAAGAACCTGGTCGCACAGGACGTTGCTCATCGGGCGATTCCGGAGAACCTTCCTCCCTAGTAACGGCACCCCCTCCGCCTGTCAACGAGCCCCATGGAGACCCAGACCGGCACCCCGACGGTCCACGGATGTCATCCCCATCCGCCCATGCGCAGGAGGAGCCGCCCGGGACATGGGGGTCTTCCCGCACTTGTCCCCCCGGACCGTTTCCGTATCGTCGGCCCTTTCGATGCACGATCCTGCCATCACCCCGGAACTGGTCGCGAAGCACAACCTCACGCCCGACGA
>JBIKMQ010000136.1:0-6049 GCA_044359215.1 Candidatus Chromulinivoraceae bacterium | reverse complement strand
GTAGTCGTTTCGGGTTGAATGGCTTAGGACGCGGGTTCAATTCCCGCCGCCTCCACCATCTTTTGCTCAGGTTTTTGAAGATCGGTTGATGGTTCCACCAGTTTCCCACACGGGTCGCACCTCTGACAACCGGCCGCCCGGTTGATTCGGTTGCCGATTCTGGGCTGCGAAGATGCGATCCGCCCTCGTGTGACGTCCGTTGGAACACTCGTTGGTGACCATGACGTCCCTGTCTCCGGATCAACGCCGGTCTGCCTCGAGGCCCAGTGATCCGAGGACTCCGGGCCCCCCCCCTCGTCCACGAGCCGTCCGACACCAACCGATGAGGACACCTGACTGGGACTCCCTTCCTGAGCGTGATGGCTTGATCCGGCACAAAAAGCCGGGACCTTCGAATCACCCATCGGAACCGTCTCATCCGAGGCCCTGAAGAACACCAAGACAAAACCACCCCATGATGTCCGAAGCCGAATTCTTCGCCGGGATCACCGGCAGCGGAAATGATCTCGCCCGGTTGGTTGGAGCGCTTCGTGGCACCGGCGTGCCGTTCTGCCTCATCGGTGGGTTGGCGGTGAATCAGTATGTCGAACCGGTCGTCACGCTGGACGCCGATTTCGCCATCACCGCCTCGGATGGCGTCCGCACAGCGCTCGAAGGTGCCGGGTTTGTCGTGCAGGATTTTCCCATTCGATGAACGCCACCCAACCGGGTAGCCGTCTTCGGATTCAAATCACCATCAACAATTGCTACGGCAGTTTCCCTTCGCGAGCCATCGAGGGGGTCGTTTTCGGAGTTCCGGTGCCTGTGGCTTCGCTACCGGATGTGGTTCAGGGAAATCTCTGGGCCGCGACCGACACCTCGCGCCGTTCCAGCAAGCGGGCGAAGGATGAAGCCGACCTGGTGCGAATCTGCGAAAGCCATCCCCAGGTCCTGAGCCTGATCCCTCCAGGAACCTTCGCCCGGATCGACGAACTCCGGGGGCGCTGATCCGCATCCAATGCCATCGTGGTCTCTGGCGCCCGGGCGCTCAGACACCCCGTTCCTGAACGCCTCAAGGTTTGGCCAGGACCAGCCGGTAGAAGCGCGCCGTCTCGGAGGCGTTCGAGTCGGCGACCTGCTCATCGCCCCCGTCGATCATGCCCGAGAAGACCGACTGCCAGTCGATCAGGTCGGATGAGGCCTGGAGGATGACCGCCCGATCGGCGGGGCCCTGCAACCTCAGCCGAAATCCCTCGGCCGATCCCCCCATGGCGGTGAGGCGGAGATCTGGAACCACCACCTCGGAACGGGTGCCGAACACCTCGAGCCGGTAGTTTGAAATCTGACCAGCGTTGCCGGCGACCGTGTCCCGGATCCGGAGTTTCCAGTTGCCGCGGGCTGATTCGCCCCAGTGGAACACGGAGCTGAACCGGTGCTCGAGATTCGCGTTGGGGTCCGCGTGCGGGACGAACAGTCGGCTGACCGTCCCGGCGGGAGAGATCAGCTCGATGGCAAGTTCCCCGCGCGACGGATGGATGAGCGCCACCTCCAGGGTCACCTGCTCAACCCGGAGGTCATCCGCCACCGGGAGGATTCCCTCGAAGACACCCGCATCCGGGATGGCCGGAAGATCCCTGGTCATCTTCGGGATCGAAACGGACCTGCGGGCGCCAAGATGACGCCAGTCTGCCGCCCATCGGACGGCGGCGGCGGCATCCACCCGGCCCGCCCCGAAGTCGTGGTTGAACCGGATCCCGGCCGCATTCGTGAACCAACCCGGGTTCTCCGGGTGGGTCATCGCCGCCGATCGGATCAGCACCTCCTGGACATCCCGCCACCCGAGCGACGGGTTGGCCTGGAGCATGAGAGCCACCACGCCGGACACCAGCGGGGCAGCCGACGAGGTGCCGTTGAAGGTGCTGGTGTAGTCGACCTCCGGGATGTCCGAGTCCACGCTCGCCCGGTTGTAGCCCCGATCACCGACCAGGTCGGTGGTGAAGGAGCCGGGGGATCGGGCGTTGTCGCTGCCGGACGGGGCCGAAACGACCAGGCAGGCACCCGGTTCGCTGTAGTCGGCACGATGGCCGAGATCGTTCAAGGCCCCGACGGCGATGGTTCCGGGGTGGTTGGCGTAGCCGTCGTTGTTGGCATTGTCCTGCTCGTTGCCACCGTTGCCGGCAGACCATACGAAGAGGGTGCCCAGGCCGCCGCGCCCCGTGGCCAGCGCTGCATCCAGTGCCGCCCTTGTCAATGGCCCGGGAGAACTGATGGTCTTACCGTCGTCGTCGGCTCCCCACGAATTGTTGCTGATCTGGACCAGGTCCAGGCGATGGGCCATGGCCTTGGCCTCCTGATCGTCTCCCGCATTGCCGCCGATCAGCCGGATGGGGACGAGTCGCGCGGCATAGGCGGCACCTGCCACCCCGATGCCATTGCCACCGGTGGCGGCGGCGACCCCGGCGACGGCCGTCCCGTGCGAATCGGCCGCGGGCTTTCCATCGGCACCCGCCCCCTCGCCTCCCTCGGGTTCTGCCAAGGCGTCTCCATCGCGATAGTCGAACCCGGAATCGGGCACGATCCGGGCCGCGAGGTCGGGGTGCGCGCTCTCCACGCCGTCATCCACGACGGAGATCACCACATTCTCTCCATGACGACCGGTGTCCCAGACCGGAAAAACGTTGGCGTCGACACCGGCGGTTCCCCCGGATTGGCCGTCGTTCTTCAGGGTCCACTGCTGCGGGAGGAGCGGATCGTTCGGGCGGGCCCTCGGGTTGAGGTGCCGCGCAAGGATGACCTGCGCCCGCCGGATTGATGGCCGTCCGCGCAACCGTTCGGCCAGGGACATCCCGGAGGACTCGGCCGCCTCGAACACGACGAAGCGTCCGTCGAAGGGCATCGAGTCGACCCGGACGGCACCCACCGCCGCCGCCAGCGCACGGACATCGGTGCCGGACACCACCTCGGCCGAGACCCGCCGGGTCAGGATGCGACGATTCGCGACCGATCGGGCCTCGCCCACCGGGTACAGGACGGATTGAAGGGTCGAACCTTCGGGACGCGACGACTTGGGGACACCCGACCGCCCCACGGGAATGACTCGATCCACCCGGTTGCCCGAGACATGGATCTCGTCGGTGGCCACGATGAACTCACGCTCGAGACCGTCATCCGGCAGGCGAAGGGTCTGGGCGAGCAGCAGGGGACCTAAGAGCGCCATGGCGGCCAGACCGCGGACCACGAGGATCATCGGGGACACGGTGCCCGGACCGCCGCCGGGCTGTCACGGACAACCCGACCGCAATCCCCGGTGGATGGCGGGTCGCGGCCGGCATTCCGTCGGTTCGGGAATCCCACCCCCTGAAACCCTTCGGCACGATCAGTCGGTGCCTGCACCCTGCCTCATCGCCTCTCCTTCTTGGGCCGGTGCCCACGGGCCGATCCCCGGCACCGGCCTCGATTCGGTGAGCGGTCTGGTCCGGGTTTCCGCCGGGCATCCGGGGTGCCACGTTTCCGGCCGCAGGGCCGCCCCGCCCCACCGTCAGGAGTCCGCCGCGTCTCCCAAGTGGATGACCTGACCGAATGGAACCGGCGGATGTCGGGAGGATTCGAGAATCCAGATGACGGGGTAATTGGGTTCCCTGTCGGGAAACGTCCCGAATCCATCCGTCAGGTAGATCAGCGCATCGAGGCGCAATCCCTGCCCGAGGGCGTGCTTGCGGATCCAGTCGAAGACGGGGATGAAATTCGTGCCGCCGCCGCCGTGGATCTGCATGCGGGTGAAGTCCGCCGCGCTGAATTCATCGAACTCCTGCACGTGGGCGATGGCGGCATCGCACTGGATCAGGGTCAGATGGCATTGGGTCACCGAGCGCAACCGGTCCACCTCCGAGAGCACCTGCCTGAGGATCTTGTCCCCCATGGAGCCGGAGGTGTCGATGGCCACGACGAGGTGGGAGGGTCCGGGAGCCCCGACCGACGGAAGGTACATCTTGCGCCAAAGGTGCTTCTTGTTGGGCGGCATCAGGCGGTAGTCATCCCGCCTCAATCCGCTCATGAAGCGCGAGAGCAGGGTCTTCCATGGGACGCGAGGCTCACCCCTGGCCCGGATCTCCGCCACCAGCGTCGCCGCCCCGGACCCCTGCCCTTTGGCCGACAATTCGCGGATCAGGCCCGCCCGCAATCGCTCCCGCTCCAACGCCGTCGGGAAGTCCCTGGTCCGGGTGGCCTGACCCCGGAGGTCCGATGGGTCGAGGTGCAGGTCCCAGCCCTTGCCCCCGCCCGCCGCACCATCGACCGGGGGGCCACCGCGTCCGGCCTGCTTTCGCTGTCTGGGCGCCTTGGCGGGCAACCGGTCGTAGATCTCCTCGGCCGTCAGGCCGGTGTACTGGGGTTCCAGCAATCCGTTGGACGGCATCTCCAGCCGCAGTTCGACCAGCATCAGGTTGGTGGCGAAATCAATCGCGATGTTCCACCGCAACGGGTCGCGATCCTTGCGCCGGTCCACATGACCGAGGACGCAATGGAGGACCTCGTGGGCGATGACGAAGGACAACTGCGGCAGCGTGAGGGATCGGCAGAACTCCGGGTTGGCGTAGATGTGATACCCGTCGGTCGCCATGGTCTGACACCAGTCCACCCCCTCGGCGTTGAAGACGGGAAACCGGGTGACGGCCGAGGCGAGGTACGGCTCGGACAACATCAACCGGATCCGCGCCTGGACCAGTTCCTGGGGCAGGTCTTCCGTCACCGGATCAGGTCCTTGTGCCGACGCATGAACTCGGCCGTCCGCTTCTGGAGGGCGAACTTCGGCTCCTTCTGGAGGAGGTTGCGGAGCAACAGCACGGCCATCTCGGGCTTGACGCGGTGCAACAGCACCGCGGCCGCCTCCAGGACGCCGGCGACACGGGCGCTGAACGTGATGTAGGAGATCAGCGCGTAGAGGTCTCCCAACGTGTCGGGCAGGGCGGCGGTCTCCGGGTCCTTGAGGATCTTGAGGATGGCGCCCTCGCTGATCGCCCGGTCGCAGTAGCCTCCGAATTCCACGGCGGCAGCCTCCCCGATCGTTCCCACGAGGATGTCCAGGGCGTTGCGGTGGTTGCCGACCGTCTTCAGGACGTCCGAGGCCATCTCCCAGGATCTGGGCGTCGGGAACCCGCGCTCGGCCTTCTGGGTCGAGCAGAGCAGTTCCTTGCGCACGCTCAGGAAACCGACCACCCAGGGGTGGATGTCGTGGTCGACCGCCCACGCCCGCCAATCCTCGAAGTCCGCCTCGAACTCGAGGTGGACAAACCGGTTGGCCAGCGCCGTGGGCATGCGGAAGGTGACCGACCCGTCCTCGGAGCGATTTCCGGCTGCCGCGATCCGCCACCCGTCGGGCAGCTGGTACTCACCGATCCTCCGGTCGAGGGTCAGCTGGTACAGGCTGGCCTGGACCAGCGGGGGCGCCGCATTCAACTCGTCGAGGAACAGGACCCCGGAGCTGGCCTCTCCCCGCGGCAGGAACTCCGGCGAACACCACCGCGCCTGGCCCCCTTCGACCGTGGGGATGCCGCGTAGGTCGGTCGGATCCAGCAACGAGGCCCGCAGGTCGATCAACGGCAACCCGAGTTTCGCCGCCACCGCCCGGACCACCGAGGATTTGCCCACGCCGGGTGGTCCCCAGAGGAACGGGGGCCAGCGGGTGGAGAACAGGCTCTCGAGGACTTCTGCGACGCGTTGGGGCTTCATCGATCGGATACCGGAGGGGCAGCGGTGGGGTGGGCTGGGGAGTGTGGGATGGCGGACACCATGGACTTCAGGATGACTCCGTTGGCGGGGGATGGATTGGACCGAACAGTTCCTCCAGCCAGGGGTCGGCAACGGGCAACCAGCGGGCCAGCGCGATCTTCTCGGCCAACCCCGGATGCCTTGGGAATCCCGGCATCGGACAATGCAGCCCATCGAGGTCGGTTTCGGCCACCGCGCGCAGGGTGGGCAGCCTCACGGGCCTCTCGTCCGGCATCCGCAGCGCAACGAGCAATCGCGGCAGCGTTTCCCGGGGAGCATGCCAGCGAGGGGTGTCCGAGTCGTA
>JBIKMQ010000135.1:0-6076 GCA_044359215.1 Candidatus Chromulinivoraceae bacterium | reverse complement strand
ACCCGTTGGAGATTCACCGCCTTGACGTTGAGCGTCAGCACGGAGACTTCGTTCGTGTTGGCGGCCTTGGCCTTGGCACCGCCACCGGCGGTCGCACCGCCAGCAGCACCGCCCTCGGCGCCGCCACCCCCCTCGCCACCCTCGGCCGACGGCATGGCCGTCCGGGGGATGAGGCCGTAGCGCATCATGAGCTCCTTGCTCATCATCGGCACCTTCGGCGCCTCCTCCTCGGCGGCCGCGACCTCCTGCTTGGGAGGCTCGGTGGAGTAGAAGGTATCCAGCCAGACGCCGACCGGAACCCCCAGTTTCTGGGTCGCCTCGATCTCGGTGGTCCGGAGCACGCGACGGATCTCTGCCAGGATGTCCGGCCAGTAGGCCCGCTCGTGCAGCCAGTCGCCGAGTTGGTCAGCCTGCTTGCGGGCCTCCGCCAGCTTGGCTTCCTCGGACTTGAGCGAGGTCTCGACCCGGGCCAGGGGTTCGACCTTCTCGGAGATGGTGGCCAGACCCTCGCGGCGAACGGTCGCCACCTTGGCGTAGAACAGGCCGGCGGCCCAGACGCCCGCGGCGGCGACAAAGGCGGCCGCCACCAGGTAGGGCTTCTTGGAGTTGAACTCCTGACGGGCCCGCGAGCTCTTGGGCAGGAGGTTGAGCTCGACCGGGCAGTCGGCGATGTTGCGCAGTCCGAGGCCGACAACCTCTCCCAACATCGAGGCGGAACGCTCCAGCTCCTCGACGTTGACCGACGGGTCGATCTGGACGTTGCGGAAGGGGCTGAAGTACTCGACCGGGAGGTTGAGCTTCTCTTGGAAGAACTCGGCCGAATAGGCCATCACCGAGCCGCCGCCACACAGGAACACCCGCTGCGGGGCCGAGCCGCCCTGCTGGGTGCGGTAGAACTGGATGGTCTGGTTCACCTGCATGTGCAGGCGGGTCAGGACGTTGCGCGCCACCTTGGAGACGGCGGCGACCTTCGGATCGTCGGGCTCCTCGTAGGCGCCGCCCAGGCTGACGAATCCCTGGGCGATCTTGAACTTCTCGGCCTCGGCGAAGGGCGTCTTGGATTCGGCCGAGTATTCCTGGGAGATGGTGTTGGCGCCGACGGGGACGGTGCGGACGTAGAACTTGTTGGCCTCGAAGAGCAGCACGTTGCTGGTCTTGGCGCCGATGTCGATGAGGACGCTGCAGCCCTCGACGTCGCCGTAGTTGTAGCGGAACGCGTTGGCCAGGGCGGACATCGAGGCGTCGACGACCTCCATCTTGAGCCCCACCGATTCGCCGACCGCGAAAAGCTTCTCGACGACGTCGGCCTTGATGGCCACCAGGAGCACCTCGCGGGCGCCATCGGCGGCGGTGCCGAGGATCTGGTGATCCCAGGCGCTCTCGGCCAAGGGGAACGGGACGTTCTGCTGGGCCTCGTACTGGATGATCTGGGAGATCTTGGAGGCGTCGACCGGGGGAAGTTTGACGAACTTGGAGAAGACCTGGTAGCCGGGGGCCGAAATGTTGGCCTGGCGGGAGACGAAGCCACCCTCGGCCAGGAGCTCGGTCAGGGCGCGCTTGAGGACCCCGTCGCGCGCCGCATCCTGGGAACCGGGAAGCCCGAGCGAGCGGGTCCCGAAGCGGAGGAGCTTCAAACCGCCGCCGTCGGCCGGCTCGAACTCGGCGACCTTCAGGGTTCCCGCCCCGAAGTCGATCCCCAGAAACGTCTTGGCTTTTAGCATTGGGCTTTCGGCAATGGGCCTATGGCACGATTCGTGAAGGATCTTCAGCCCCCATGGACCAAAAAATCGCACGGGCAAGGTCGGCCCGGCGACGAGCGATCACGGATGTGGCGGAGTTGCTAAAGAAAGCCGGGGTAAGGGTCAAACACAAAAGACGCCGCAGGCCTGAAACTTGTTCACACTTGTTGACCATGCAGGGCCTCAGGGGTGGGGAATGCCCGCCGGGCGGTGGTTCAGGCCGCCGGGCCGAAGAGGTCCACAGGGACGGCGGCCCGCAGGTCCTCGACCACCCAGGTCGCCCCGGCCTGCCGGAGCTCGGCTTCGGAGCCGCCGCCGGTGCAGACGCCCAGCGAGCGGGCCCCGATCGCCCGGGCGCACTCGACATCCCGGGCGGTGTCGCCGATGACGACGATCTCCGGCCCCTCGAGGCGACGCCCGAGGAGGCGCGAGGCCCGGTCGCGGACAATCCGGGCCAGCTGGTTGCGGTCCTCGTGGTCGTCGGCAAAGGCCCCGCAGGCCCAGTCGGCCGACAGCGCATGGGCCTCGAGCTTGATGCGGGCCCCGAGGAGGACGTTGCCGGTGAGGAGCCCCACGGCCGGCGGCGCTGGCAATGCCCGCAGCTCCCCCAGGAACTGCAGGACACCCGGGCAGACCTCGCCGGGCTGTTCCCGCATCCGCTGGTCCAGCAGGAAGACATAGGCATCCAAGAAATGCCGGATGTCCCACGAACGCCCCTGAAGCCCGTGGCCCAGGAAAAATTCCTTCACGAGGGCGGTGTCGGTGCGCCCATGGAAATGGGTCCGCTCGGCCACGCCGGGAATCCCATACAGCAATTCCGCCGTCCGGCCGAAGGCATGGACACCAGCCCCGCCGGTCCGGATCAGGGTGCCGTCGATGTCGAAGAGGACCAGTCGGGTGGGTCCGACCGGAGGTCGGGAGTGGTCGCGGGTTCGAGGATCCACCTCGGGGGAATCCGCCAGGTCGGTCGATGTCATGGGTCCGGGAAATGGGTGGGTCTGGCCGGCCATCATCCGAGCCGGCCCCCGAGGATCTCGGGCCACAGGGGTTCAAGGTCGGGGTCGGCCAGGGCCATGGATCGGACGGCCGACGGATGCTTGGTGAGCCGGGCGGCCCGGTTGAACCACTCCCGGGCATCATCCCGGCGGCCCGACTGGGCGCAGTAGCACGCCAGATCGTAGGGGATCTCGAAGGCCTTCGGCCAGCGGTCCTGCAGCGGGAGCAGCAGCTCGAGGGCCTCGGCCGTGCGCCCGAGCCAATGGAGGGCCTGGGAGCGGTACAGCGATCCCCAGAACTCCTCCGGTTCGACCTCCATCAGGGTGCAGGCGATCCCGAGGGCCGGCTCATGCCGCCGGCAGGCGCGCGCCGCATGGAAGCGCAGCTTGAGCACCTCGGGCTGGGACTGGACGCCCGGGGGCAGGCGGGAGATCTCGGCCTCGGCCTCCTCGGCCAGGCCCAGCTCGAACCAGCCTTGCGCGGCGCGGAAGCCGTGCTCGACCTGGGGATCCTTGGAGGGGGTTGGGTTCACCGACGGCGGCAGGATGCCAATGCCGGGGGCGGAATTGAAGCCCCAAGCTGCCGACCGGGTTGGAGATTGAGAGTTGGGGCTCGGTGGCGGAGGTTCGGGGCGCCTGATGCACCTCGTCCTCCCGCTGATCGCCGCGATCGCCTTCGCCTCCGGCTCCCTGGTCTTCAAGCGGGCCTTCGCCGAGGGAGCCACGCTGTCGCATGCGGTGGTCCTGAACAATGTGGTGCTGGGGATCCTGTTCCTGCCCCTGATGGCGTTGGATCCGACGCCGATCCCTTGGGACCGGATCCACCTGCCCTGCCTGACGGCCGCCAGTTTCGTCACGGGCCACCTGCTCAACGTGGCCGCCCTGCGCACGGGGGATGTCTCGGTCGCCACGCCCCTGCTCGGGGTGAAGGTGGTGTTCGTGGCGCTGATCGCCCGCTTCGCCTTCGGGTGGCCGCTGTCGACCGGCCAGCTGGTGGCCGCCGGCCTGACCAGCGCGGGTGTCCTCGTGACCGGCCTGACCGACCTGAAGCCTGGCCGACGGGCCGGCAGGACCACGCTCCTGGCGCTGGGTTGCGCGGGGGCATTCGCGGTGACCGACGTCCTCATCCAGACCTGGGCATCGGGGTTCGGGACCTTCAACTTCCTGTCGATGCTCTTCGCGGCGCTCGCCATCGAGTCGGTGCTCGTCCTGCCGTTGCTGGGGTTCCGCTCCCGGCCCGAGGCGGACGGGCTGCCGCTCCTCCGGGCCGCCTTGGTCTCGCTGTCCGCCCCCCGGGGCGCCTGGCGCTGGATCGCCCTGGCGACCGCACTCTCGGCCCTCCAGGCCGTGCTGGTGGCCGGAACCATCGCCGTCTGGCGCGACGCCGCCGGGGTGAACGTGGTCTATGGCACCCGTGGTCTGTGGAGCCTGGCCCTGGTGTGGTGGGCCGGCTCCTGGTTCGGCAATGCCGAGCGGCGGGACTCGGGGCCCTCGGTCCTCGCGGCCCGGGCCATCGGTGCGGCGCTCATCCTCTCGGCGGTGGTGCTGGCGCTGCGCTCGGCACCCATCATGGCCCCATGACGCCCGGAGGGACCCCGGACGGGAGGTGGAACAACCACGGGGTCAGGGGGTTGCCGGGACGATCTTCCAGACTTCGCCCTTGCCGGGGGTGAGGCCGATGTTGCCGTTGGTCAGCACGTAGAGCTCGCCCTCGTTGTCCTCGCCGAAACCCACGATGTAGGAGGCGACCTTCGACGGGGAGCCCAGGGCCAGCGGCTCGACCGGCCAGGAATCCGTCCCGGATTTCGGCCGGTGGGCCACCAGCAGGGTGCCGCCGGGGACACCCCAGATGCGGCCCCAGTCGCCGTAGACGTAGTCGCCGCGCAGTTCCGGCAGGGCCTTGCCACGGTAGACAAATCCCCCGGTCACGCTGATGCCGTAGGCCTCGGGATCCTTCTTGAAGCCGTTGCGGTTCTTGTAGACGGCGACCGGTGCCACGAAGGGCTCGCCGCGCGGACCGACGCGGGGGGCCTCGGGAAGCGGTTTGTCGGGCGACTTCGGGTTGAAGCCGATGGCCCCCTCGCGCAGGCGCCAGCCGTGGTTGCCGCCCTTGCGGATGACATTGACCTCCTCCCAGAGGGTCTGGCCCACGTCGGCCGAGTACAGGGCACGGTCCCCACCCCGGTCGAAGGACAGGCCCCAGGGGTTGCGGATGCCGTAGGCCCAGATCTCGGGACGGGCGACCTTGCCATTGGCGAATGGATTGTCCCTGGGGATGCCGTGGCCCTGGGGCGTGTCGACGTCGATGCGCAGGATCTTGCCCAGAAGGGTGTCGAGGTTCTGGCCGTTGCCGATCTCGGGGCGCTTGCCCTCGTCGTGGGCGTTGCCGCCGTCCCCGACACCGACATACAGGTACCCGTCGGGACCGAAGGCGATGCGCCCGCCGTTGTGGTTGGCGTAGGGCTTGTCGATCTCCAGGCGGACCTTCTCGGTGGCCGGGTCGATGGCGAACTCGGAGGAGGCCGCCACGGTGAACTCGGAGATGCGCAGCGTGCAGTCCCAGTCGGCCGGGGCCGTGGGCCGCCGGGGGGCGGTGTACGACACCAGCACGCGTCCGTTCTTCCGGAACTTCGGATGGAGCGCCAGACCCAGCACGCCGCGCTCGTCGAAGGCCCCATGGTTGACCGGTGAAAGCCTCGGCCGCAGGTCGAGGGCCGGGGCCTCGCGCAGCGTCCCGGGGGCTTCCAGCAGGCGGACGAACCCGGGCTGGTCGACGATCAGGGCCCGGCCATCGGGCAGGGCGACATAGGACAACGGCGAGGTGAGGCCCCCGGCCACCCGGGTGAGGGAGACACGGGTGGCAGCCTGGATGGCCGTGGAGCCGCCGACCCCGAGGAGGGCCAGGGCGAGGACTGCTGTGCGGCGCAAGGACATGGTCCGGGAAGGATGGTTGTTGGACTGGGCACCATAGTGTCCCGGGAAGCCGGCGGTGGCAACCCCCCCAAGAGGCCCCACGTCATCCCCGGTCGCACCGATCGATGAGGAGGAACCGCCGCCGGACCGACATCCGCCGGGTTGACCCGGGGAGGTTCTGGGCAATGAATTCCTGACCGATGAGTTCTCCGACCGATCCGGCCACGACCGTGACGCCAGCCTCGCCCTCCGGACCCGACCTGCTGGACCGCCTCCTGACGGCCGACGTGCTGCCCGACGCGGTGATCCGCTTCGGGATCCGCCGATTGCTGCGCCAGCGGCTGGCCGAGGAGGCCGCCCACGGCGATGTCGAGGGCCGGAGGGAGCACCAGCGGCGGCTGGTCCGGGAGCTGTGCGGCATGCCCATCG
>JBIKMQ010000133.1:0-6106 GCA_044359215.1 Candidatus Chromulinivoraceae bacterium | reverse complement strand
GCCGTACACGACCTCGCGCTGCTTGTTCATCACGTCGTCGTACTCGAGCGTGCGCTTGCGCTGCTGGAAGTAGTGGCCCTCGACGCGCTTCTGGGCGGTCTGGATGGACCGGTTGAGCAGCGGGTGCTCCAGCTCCTGGCCTTCCTCGAGGCCCATGCGCTCCATGACCTTGGTGATGCGCTCGGAACCGAAGAGGCGCATGAGGTCGTCCTCCAGCGAGATGAAGAAGTGCGACGAGCCGGGGTCGCCCTGGCGCGAGCAGCGGCCGCGCAGCTGGCGGTCGATGCGGCGCGACTCGTGGCGCTCGGTGGCCAGCACGTGCAGGCCGCCCAGCTCGGCGACGCCGGGCCCCAGTTTGATGTCGGTGCCGCGGCCGGCCATGTTGGTCGCGATGGTCACCGCGCCCTTCTGGCCGGCGCGGGCCACGATCTCGGCCTCCTGCTCGTGGTACTTGGCGTTGAGCACCGAGTGGACGATGCCCTCCTTCTTGAGCAGGCGGCTGAGCATCTCGCTGGCCTCCACCGAGATGGTGCCCACGAGGATGGGCCGGCCCTGGGTGTGCAGCTGCCGCACCTCCTGCAACACGGCGTTGAACTTCTCGCGGCGCGTCTTGTAGACGGTGTCGTTGGCGTCCTTGCGGATGTTGGGCCGGTGCGTGGGGATGGTCAGCACGCCCAGCTTGTAGATGTCGTAGAACTCCTGGGCCTCGGTCTCGGCCGTGCCGGTCATGCCCGCCAGCTTGGTGTAGAGGCGGAAGTAGTTCTGGATGGTGATCGTGGCCAGCGTCTGGGTCTCGCGCTCGATCTGCACGTTCTCCTTGGCCTCGACGGCCTGGTGCAGGCCCTCGCTCCAGCGACGGCCGGTCATGAGGCGACCGGTGTGCTCGTCGACGATGATGACCTTGTTGTCCTGCACCACGTACTGCACGTCGCGCTCGTAGAGGCAGTAGGCCTTGAGCAGCTGGCTCAGGGCGTGGATGACGCCGGCCTTCTCCTCGAACTGCGCCTGCAGCGATCCCTTGGCCTCCATGCGCGACTTGGCGTCGAGCTCGGGGCTGGTGTCGATCTGGTGGTACAGGGTCGGCAGGTCGGGCAGGACGAAGGCGTCGGGGTCGTCCGGGCTGAGGTGGGCACGCCCCTTCTCGGTGAGGTCGGCCTCGTGGGACTTCTCCTCGATGGCGAAGAAGAGCTCCTCCTTCTGGGCGTAGAGTTCCTTCTTGGACTGGTCGGTGAGCAGCAGCGCCTCGTAGCGCTGCACGAGCTGCTGGTTGCGCGGCTCCTCGAAAAGGCGGCGCAGGCCATCGGAGCGCGGCTGCCCCAGCTTGACGCGGTAGAGCAGCATGCCGATTTGCTGCTCGAGCTCGGCGGCGTTCTTGGGCGGGGGGGTGCCGGCGGCCTGGCCCTCGGGCCGGAGCTGGGCGATCAGGGGCTCGGCCTCGCGCAGGAAGCGGTTGCACAGCTCCTGCTGGGCGTGCACCAGGCGCTGGATGGCCGGCTTGAACTCCACGAACTTCTGGTCCATCGAGACCACTGCTGGGCCCGAGATGATGAGCGGGGTGCGGGCCTCGTCGATGAGGATGGAGTCCACCTCGTCGACGATGGCGAAGTAGTGCCCGCGCTGGACCTGCTCCTCCTTGCGGGTGGCCATGCCGTTGTCGCGCAGGTAGTCGAAGCCGAACTCGGCGTTGGTGCCGTAGGTGATGTCGCAGTGGTACATCTCACGGCGCACCGAGGGGGGCTGGTCGTGCAGGATGCAGCCGACGGTGAGGCCGAGGAACTTGTAGACGTGGCCCATCCACTCGGAGTCGCGGGAGGCCAGGTAGTCGTTGACCGTGACCACGTGCACGCCGCGCCCGGACAGGGCGTTGAGGTACACGGGCAGGGTGCCGACCAGGGTCTTGCCCTCGCCGGTGGCCATTTCGGCGATGCGGCCGAGGTGCAGGCCCATGCCGCCGATGAGCTGCACGTCGAAGGGCACCATCTCCCAGCGGATCGGGTGGCCGCGGACCTCGACATCGGTGCCGCAAAGGCGCCGGCAGGCGTTCTTCACCACCGCGAAGGCCTCGGGCATGATGGCCTCGAGTTCGCGCTTGAGCTCGTCGGTGTCCTGGATGGCCGTCAGCTTGGCCTTCCAGGTGGCGGTCTTCTCGCGGAGCACCGACTCCGGCTGCGACTGCAGCTCCTGCTCGATCTGGTTGATCCGGGCCACGAGCGGGCGGAGACGCCGGACCTCGCGGTCGTTGCGGGTCCCGAATATCTTGCGGAAAATCAGACCGATCATGGATGCCTTCGATTGAAGAACGGGCAAACTAAGTAAGCCCATCCCATGCGTCAAAGGCTTTGACCGGAACGCTGGGACGGCCCGGAGGCGCGCGGACCGGTCGAGGGCGGATTTCGGGAAGGGGAGCGCCGGCCGGGGCGTGGACGGCTCGGAAAGCCGTCCACGATCCGTCGGGGGGGGGACTCCGGCGCCGGGGGGAGACTTTGCTCTGGCGCGGGGTTCCCCGGCCCGGGCAGCCTAGCCAAACCTTCATGAAGCGTCTCCTCCAACCCTTCGTCCCGGGCGTGGCTCTCGCCCTCCTGGCCGGTGCCGTCGCGGGCGGTTGCAAGCCGGCCCAAGCCCCGGGCGGGGCCGCCGCCAAGGGCGGTGGGGGCGGGGGGATGGCCTTCCAGGTGGTGGCGATCGAGGCGCGCCGGCAGCCCGTGGCCGAGGTGGTCTCGCTGGTCGGCACGGTGATGCCCAACGAGTCGGTGGAGATCAAGTCCGAGGCCGATGGGGTGGTGCAGACCATCGCCTTCTCCGAGGGGCAGTCGGTCGAGGCCGGCGCCCTGCTGGTGGCGCTCGATGAGACGAAGTTCCAGGCGTCCCTGCAGGAGAGCGAGGCCTCGCTGGAACTGAGCCGGGCCAACCACGAGCGCGCCCAGCAGATGTTCCGCGACAAGCTCATCGCCCAGCAGGAGTTCGACCAGGCGGCGGCGACGTTCCGGGTGAACCAGAGCGCGGTGGAGCTGCGCCGGCGGTTGCTCAAGGACGCGCGCGTCGTGGCCCCCTTCGCCGGCACCACCGGGGCCCGCCAGATCAGCCCGGGTCAGGTCATCTCGCGCAACAGCCTGCTGACGACGCTGGTGGACCTGTCGGTGGTGAAGGTCGAGCTGAGCCTGCCCGAGCGCTTCCTGGGGCAGGTCGCCAACGGTCAGAAGGTGGAGTTCCGGGTCGATGCCTACCCGCAGGAGCGCTTCTCGGGCGAGGTGTACTTCATCTCGCCGCAGCTCGACCCTGGCACGCGCACGGCGTTGCTCAAGGCGCGGGTGGCCAATCCGGGGGCGCGACTCCGGGGCGGGATGCTGGCGCAGCTCGACCTGTCGGTGCGCCTGCGCGAGTCGGCGCTGGTCATTCCCGAGCCGTCGGTGATCGCCAGCGGCGACACCAACCTCGTGTTCGTGGTGGGTGCCCAGGGTCAGGCCGTGATGCGGCCGGTGAAGCTGGGCCTGCGCCTGGCGGGCAAGGCCGAGGTGCTCAGCGGGGTGGAACCGGGCGAGAAGGTGGTGGTCGAAGGGGTGAAGAAGATCTTCCCGGGCGCGCCGCTCAAGCTTTCGGGCCCGGAGTCGGCCGCCCCCTACCTCTGAGGCGCGTCCAAGTTGGCCGGTGGTGGCACGGGTTCCCGGGGGCGCTTCCGGGGGCAGGCGCGCACCTCCGGATCCGGTCCACCGTCCGTCTCATGGCATGGATCGCCGCCGGAGGAGAAACCGGTTGACCGGGCGGTGTGTTCCGGGCTCCCTTCAGGGAATCCCTGATTCCCGGCATGAGCCAGGCTCCTTCCATGACCCTGCGGCATCGTCTGGCCAAGCAACTGGCCTGTGATGCGTCGGCGGTGGGCTCTTGGGCCCTGCTGGAATGCGTGTCGCCCATGAAGCGGCCGCTCTACCGGTTGGCCCGCTGGATCCAGCCGTCGGCCTTCGCCCAGGATGTCAGCGTGGTGGAGGATGCCCTCAACGCCTTGCGGCCCGACCAGGTGAAGCTGGCCATTGCCGACCTGCATGATCCCGCCCGGCGGCGTCGGGTGTTCTGGCGCGATTGGCTGGGGTTGCGGGTCTCCGGGCGGCGGTTGCTGGCGGTGGCTTTGGGGGGCTTTGAGATCGGCCCGCCGCGCTGATGCCGGCAGGGCGCACCCGGTGTCCCCCGGGCCGCACGGCTCGGCGGTGCGGGTGACCGGGACCCGGCGAGGTCGGGCGTGGCGGTTCGGAACGAAGTGCGGGACGAGGTTCAGGACAGCGGCCTGGACATGGAAAAGGCGCCTGCGTTGCCGCAGGCGCCCTTGGAAACTCCAGGATCCGGGGAGGGCGCGCCCCGACGGGGGCCTTCACCGGGGTCGTCGATCAATCCTGCGTCGGGGCGCCACCCTCTGGAGCGGAGGACTCGCCCGCGGGGGCATCACCGCCCGAGGCGGCCTTTTCGCGCTCTTCCATCGCAGCCTTGCGGCTGAGGCGCACGCGGCCCTTCTCGTCCTGGCCGAGGAGCTTCACCCAGATCTCGTCGCCGAGCTGGACGATGTCTTCGACCTGCTTGACGCGGAAGTTGGCCAGCTCGCTGACATGCACCAGACCCTCGCGGCCGGGGAGGAACTCCACGAACGCACCGAAGTCCTTGATGGTCACGACCTTGGCCCGATAGACCTTGCCGACTTCCAGGGGCTCGCCCGAGGCTTCGCCCTCGCCACCGGCGGGGGCTTCGCTGCGACGGCCGCCGCGATCTCCGCGACCGCCACGGTCTCCGCGATCACCACCGCGCTCACCACGGCCACCGCGATCTCCGCGACCGCCACGGTCGCCACCGCGATCACCGCCACGGTCGCCCCGATCGCCACCGCGCTCGGCGCGCTCCGGACGGGCCTCGCCTTCGCCGGCGGCCGGGGCTCCCTCTTCCGGGGCGCCGGTGGAGGGCGGGATCTCTCCGCGCTCTTCCATGGCGGCCTTGCGGCTGAGCTTCACACGGCCCTTCTCGTCGACACCGATGCACTTGACCCAGATGTCGTCGCCCATCTTGAGCACGTCTTCCACACGGGCGACGCGCTTGTTGGAGAGCTCGCTGACGTGCACCAGGCCGTCCTGGCCGGGGAACACTTCGACGAAGGCGCCGAATTCCTTGATGGTCACGACGCGGCCCTTGTAGACCTTGCCGATCTCGATCTCGGCGCTCAGCGCCTCGATCTCGCGGCGGGCGATCTCCATGCCCTCGGGCGACACCGAGAACACCTTCACGGTTCCGTCGTCCTCGATGTTGATCTCGCAGCCGGACTCCTCGACCAGGCGCTTGATGTTCTTGCCGCCCGGTCCGATCAGCGCGCCGATCTTCTCGGGGTTGATCTTCAGGGTGACGATGCGCGGGGCGTACTTGGAGATGTCGGAGCGCGGGGCCGGCAGCGTGGTCAGCATGTGGGCCAGGATCTGGCCGCGGGCCACGCGGGCCTTCTCGATGGTCTGCTCCATGATGGGCATCGGCAGGCCCTTGAGCTTGAGGTCGAGCTGGAAGCCCGTGATGCCCTTGTCGGTGCCCGCGATCTTGCAGTCCATGTCGCAGAACGCGTCTTCCCAGCCGATGATGTCGGTGAGCAGCTTGTAGCGGGAGATCTGGTGATCGGCGCCGTACTCGGTGCAGATGCCGATGGAGATGCCGGCCACCGGGCGGGTGATGGGCACGCCGGCGTCCATGAGGGCCAGGGTCGCGCCGCAGACCGACGCCATGGAGGTGGAACCGTTGGATTCCATGATCTCCGCGGTGATGCGGACGGCGTAGGGGTATTCGTTGAGCGGGATCACCGGGCGCACGCTGCGCTCGGCGAGGGCTCCGTGGCCGATCTCGCGGCGGCCGGGGCCGGTGATGCGGCCCGTCTCACCGACGGAGAAGTTCGGGAAGTTGTAGTGCAGCAGGAACTGCTTCTTGGTCTCGCCGCCGGTGTAGGAGTCGAACTCCTGGATGTCGTCGCTGGTGCCGAGGGTGGCCAAGCAGACGGCCTGGGTCTCGCCGCGGGCGAACACGGCCGAACCGTGGGCGCGGGGCAGGAAGCCCACCTCGCTGGACAGGGCGCGGATGGCGTCGAAGTCGCGGC
>JBIKMQ010000132.1:0-6110 GCA_044359215.1 Candidatus Chromulinivoraceae bacterium | reverse complement strand
GACCCAATACTTGGCGCCCACGCTCCAGTGGGCGATCGGGGTCTGGGTCTATCACGAGCCCGTCCAGCGCGAGCGGCTCTTCGGCTTCGCGCTCATCTGGGTGGCCCTGGGAATCTATTCGGTGGACAACCTGCGGGCCGTGCAAAGCGTCGCCGAGACAGCACCGAAACCCTGTACGACGAGCACCCAGGCCTCTCACCCTCTCCACGCAACCACCCTCGCGGAAGGCCCGGTGAAGCGACCCGATCAACAGCAGCAGCAACAGCAGTGACGCGGTGAAACTCCGGCTGCCGGGAAGCGGCCCTCCGGGATCAGCGGCTGCGGGTCTTCAGGAAGGCCAGCACCTGGTCGGCCTGTTCGGAGGTCGAGCCCTTGGGGTCCACCCAGACGCACACGCCGTCCTTGAAGAGGAAGGCCGAGCGGCTGGCCATGCCGACGAGGTTCTTCACGCCGAAGGCCTCGGTCACGGCCTTGTCCTTGTCGGCGAGGAGGGGGAAGGGAAAGGACTGCTCCTCCTTGAACTGCTTCTGGCTGGATTCGTTGTCCGTGCTCACGCCGTAGACCCGCACGCCCTGCTTCTGCAACTGGGCCCAGGCGTCGCGCAGCGAGCATCCCTGCTTGGTGCACCCCGGGGTGCTGGCCTTGGGGTAGAAGTACACCAGCAGGTACCCCTCGGCACCGGCCTTGGCCAGTTCGACCGCCTTGCCGTCCTGGTCGTTGCAGGTGACGGCCGGCAGCTTGGCCCCGACGGCGAGTTTGTCGGCGGCGTTGCCGAAGAAGGGGAAAAAGGTGGTGAGGAACATGGCGGCCACGAGCGGTTTCATCGTGACGCGAAGTCTCGCCCAGGAATCCCCGGTGGCAAGCGGCCCGTCCAGGATGCCCCGGGCGCCGCCTCGGGGAGGCCAGGAGGCGGGGAAGTGGGTGGCCCAAGACCTCGCGGGGGCCCGTCCTGCGCCCATGGTCCCACCATCTGCCGGATTGAAGCCCTCGGCCCGGCGGGGAAGGCTCGGGCCATGCCGTTCCCAAGAGTCGTTCCGCCGGCCTGGCGCCGGGTCGTCCTGCCCGTGGTGCTGGGGTTGACGTGGGTCCTGCCGGGCGTTTCCGGGGCCGCGCTGTGGGATCTCCCCGGGGCCCGGGCGCTGGGCTGGTCCGAGCCACCGGTGCAGGTGGCGGGCTTGGGTTGGTTTGCGGAGGAGCCCTCGGCGCTGCGGCGGTTGCCGGCGCGCCTGAAGGACCGGGTGAGCCCGGCGGTCTGGGGCCTGGCCCAGCATCCCTCCGGCGCCCGGGTGAGGTTCCGCACCGATTCGACCCGCCTCGGCCTGGTGGCCAGGAACCCGGATGCCTCGACGATGCACCACATGACCAGCGTGGGGCAGAACGGCTTCGACCTCTATGTCGACGGTCGGTATCGCCACAGCGCCTGGCCCGATGCGGAGGGGCTCATCCAGCGGGAGTGGACCCTCGGCGAGGACCGACGGGTGCGGGAGGTCACCCTTTACCTGCCGCTCTACAAGGCGGTGACCATCGAGCGCCTGGTGCTCGAACCGGGGGCGTCGGTGTCGGCGCCGTCGGAGTTCGTGCGGTCCCGGCCGGTGGTGTTCTACGGCTCGAGCATCACGCAGGGGGGCTGCGCCGAGAATCCGGGCCTCAGCTATCCGGCCATCCTCGGGCGGTCCTTGAACCTTGACTTCGTCAACCTCGGGTTCAGCGGCGCCGGTCTCGGGGAACCCGCCGTGGCCGAGGCGGTGGCCGAAATCGAGGCCGAGGCCTTCGTGCTCGATTTCTGGGCCAACCCGTCGCCCGAGGGATACCGTGAGGCCCTGCCGGGCTTCGTGGACACGCTGCGCCGCCGCCATCCGCGCACGCCCATCCTGGTCACCGGCCCGTTCTGGTTCCCGGCCGAGGCGGGCTCGTCGGCGTTGCACGCCCAGCAGGAAGCCAAGCGGAGGACGGCCCGGGACCTCGTGGCCGCCCGGCGGAAGGCCGGGGACCGGGCGATCACCTTCGTGGACGGCCTGGGGATGCTTCCGGCCTCGCAGGGTTCGGGCCTCGTGGATGGGGTGCACCCCAACTCGCTGGGATTCCAGCACTGCGCCGACGGCCTGGAACCGCACCTGCGGCGCGCCCTGCGCCTGCCGGCCCGGCGGCGCTGAATTCCCGACGGGTTCCGGGCCGATATCCCTCCACCCAGGAAAAACCCTGACCTGAAAGGGCTTGTCGTGTCCGGTTTGGTCGATTTTCATATCGGCAAGTACCGATGCGTTTATCGACACCAGCCAAGCCGGTCGTCCGGGTTGCGGCGGCCCTGGCCGACGGCAACCGCGTCCGGATCCTCCGGGCGGTCTCCGGCGGCGAGCTGTGCGTGTGCGAGCTGTGCGATGCGCTGGGCTTGACGCAGTCCACTCTCTCGACCCACCTGAGGGTTCTGCGAGATGCCGGCCTCACCGCCTCCCGCAAGCAGGGCAAGTGGAGCTACCACCGGCTCACCCCGTCGGGCGGCATGGTCACCGAGGCCTTCTTCGGATGCTTCCGCCAAGCGCTGACGTCCGATGCCGACCTGCGGCGCGACCGGGCGCGTCTGGAACAACGGCTGGCGCTGCGCGAGGCGGACCGATGCTGCGTCGGGTCGGGATGTCGCCCGTCGGGGCGGCACGCCCGGAAAGGATGCCCGTGAGGCCTGCCGGCGGTCCTCCCCGGTCCTCGCCGGGACCCTCCCCCCGGGCCTTCCCGGCGCCCTCCCCGTGGCCTGCCCGGTGGGCCGAGTTCGTGGGCACCTTCCTGCTGGTCTTCGCCGGCACCGGGGCCGTGGTGGCCAACGAGGTTTCGCAGGGGGCGGTGACCCACCCGGGCATCGCGCTGACCTTCGGCCTCGTGGTGATGGTGCTCATCTACGCGTTGGGCGAGACGAGCGGCGCGCACTTCAATCCGGCGGTGACGGTGGCCTTCGCCGCCGGCGGGCGTTTCGGATGGTCCAAGGTCCCGGCCTACGTGCTGGCCCAATGCGGCGGGGCCTTGGCGGCCAGCGGGCTCCTGCGCTGGCTCTTCCCGGCCGCGACGGGACTGGGCGCCACGGTGCCCTCGGGCCCGGCCCTGCAGAGCCTCGTCTTCGAGACCGTGCTGACCTTCTTCCTCATGCTGGTGATCCTCCAGGTGTCGGTGGGCGCCAAGGAGAAGGGGATCACCGCCGGGCTCGTCATCGGCGCCACCGTCGGGCTCGAGGCCATGTTCGCCGGGCCGATTTGCGGTGCCTCGATGAACCCTGCCCGATCGCTGGGGCCCGCGGTGGTCGGTGGGCGGCTGGAGCCGTTGTGGATCTACTGGCTCGGGCCCCTGCTCGGGGCGCTGCTGGCCCTGCCGGCGCACCGGATGTTCCGGCGGCCCCCGGCAGCCCATGGCGGCCCGGACGGTCCGGTCGGCCGGGGCTACCCGTCCGCCCAGGCCGGAGCCCGACGCCGACCGCGATCCTGACACCGAAGTTCCACCGCAGCGATCCTCCCCGATCCTCCATGACCCTCCTGGAATTCCGAACCCAACTCGAAGGCCATCCCGACGCGGTCCTGCGTTTCCGCCGGCCCGACGGCGCCTTCCTGCCGCTCTACGCCCACGTCTCCGAGGTGGCCCGTGTCGAGAAGCACTACATCGACTGTGGCGGCGTGCTCCGGGCCGACGCCTTCTGCCGGCTCCAGACCTGGGTGGCCGACGATGTCGACCATCGGCTGAGCGCCGGCAAGCTGCTGGGTATCCTCGGCAAGGCGGGGCCCATCGGCCTGCGCGACGATCTCGCGGTCGATGTCGAGATCGAGGTCGGGTTCGTCACGCAGATGCCGCTCGAGACCGTGGTGGTCCAGGACGGCGAGCTTCACCTGCAGCTGGGCCTCCGCCACACCGACTGCCTGGCCCAGGACCACTGCCAGCCGAAGGCCCCGGCCTCGCAGGCCATCGGGTTCCGCACCCTCCCCAAGACGCGCTGAGTTTCCACCATGACGACCTCCTCCTTCGAAGTCCCCCGGACTCCCCTCATCCTCGTGCTGTGCACGGGCAACTCCTGCCGAAGCCACATGGCCGAGGGCATCCTCCGCGCGGCCTCGGGTGGGGTGTTCCGCGTGGCCAGTGCCGGCAGCAAACCCGCCGGGTATGTCCACCCGTTGTCCATCCGGGCGCTGGCCGAGATCGGCATCGATCTGGCCGGCCACACCTCCAAGCACATGAACCTCTTCCTCGACCAGCCGGTCGAGACGGTGATCACCGTGTGCGGGAATGCCGACCAGGTCTGTCCGGTCTATCCGGGCCAGGCCAATCGCTACCACTGGCCCTTCGACGACCCGGCCCATGCCCCGGGCACCGAGGAGGAGCAGATGGTGGAGTTCCGCCGTGTGCGCGA
Source organism: Candidatus Chromulinivoraceae bacterium (assembly GCA_044359215.1). Classification (GTDB taxonomy): domain Bacteria; phylum Verrucomicrobiota; class Verrucomicrobiia; order Limisphaerales; family UBA9464; genus SXXZ01. The sequence continues at coordinate 1,729 of JBIKMQ010000132.1, read as the reverse complement.
CGAGATCCGCCGCGTGTTCGAGGCCTATGCCCGGGGCCGCGTCGACCAGGCGCGGGTCGTCGGGGCCTGCGGTTGAACGCCCGGATCAGCCGGTGCCGGTCGAGGCCTTGGGTTGAGTTCGCGGCCCCGTGTGGTTTGCTGAGGCCGGCACGATGAATCCCGAACCGCTGCTCCTCCGAGGCTCCCTGCAGGAACTCTCCGCCCGCCTCCGATCCGGTGAGCTGACGCCCGGCCGACTGACCGAATCCGCCCTGAAAGCCGCGCGCCAAGGGGTCGGTTCGCGGGCCTTCCTGATGGTGGACGAGACCGGTGCGCGCGCCCGGGCGGCGGCGCTGGAAGCCTCCGGTCCCGGCGGCCCTTTGTGGGGCGTGCCCGTGTCGGTGAAGGACCTCTTCGACGTGGCGGGTTGCCCCACGACCTGTGGTTCGCCCTTCTATGCCGGCACACGGCCCGTGCCCGCGACCGATGCCCCGTATGTGGCCGATTGGCGTTCGCAGGGCGCCGTGCTGGTGGGCAAGACCAACCTCAACGAATTCGCCTACGGCATCACGGGCGAGAACCGCTGGTTCGGCGATGTCACCCAGCCGGCCTGGCCTGGCCGGTTGACCGGCGGATCGAGTTCCGGGGCCGCCGCGAGCGTGCTGATGGGCGCGGCCGCCATCGGGTTGGGTACCGACACCGGCGGATCGCTCCGGGTGCCGGCTGCCTTGTGCGGATTGGTTTCCTACCGGGCGAGCCTCGGCAGCGAGGATGCCTCGGGCAGTTTCCCGCTGGCCCATGCTTTCGACACGCTGGGTTGGCTGCAGCGCCATCTGGGAGACCTTCCCTGGGTGGCCCGGAATTTCCGGCCGGCCGTGGCATCCCCGCGGCTGGAGCGCCCGCCGCGGATCGGTGTGGTGCGGGGCGACTGGCTGGCCCCGGCCGAGCCCGAGGTGCTGGCCGGCCTCGAGCGGTTCGTGGCGGCCCTGGGGGACGGCGGCGCCGGGATCGATGAGGTCGAGGGCGTGGGCTGGGACCGTGCGGTGGACTGCTTCGTGCCCATCCAGGCCCACGAGGCCCACGCCACCCACGCCCGATACCTCGCCGACCATGCCGGGGCCTATGACCCGGCCATCCTCCCGCGGCTGGAGCTGGGGCGTGGCGTGTCGTCCGCGCGGTATGCGGAACTGCTGGCCGAGCGCGACGCGTTCCGGCGCGGGCTCGGGTCCCTCTTCGCCCGCTTCGATATCCTGGTGGCACCGGCCAGCGCCCTGCGTGTGTTGAAGGCCGGGGCCGACCATTCCGGCACCCGCCCCCGCCTCCTCCGGCTCACCGCCCCCGCCAGCCTGGGCGGCCTGCCGGTGGTCACCGTGCCCTGGATCGAGCAGGGGGAACCTGGCCTGGGGTTCCAATGCATGGGCGCGCCGGGGTCCGACGGTCGTCTGTGGTCCTTTGCCGAATGGCTCGCCGCCCTGGGACGTCCGGAGGTCCCGTGAATCGGTGGCCGACCCGCGGTCGGCTTCGAGTTTTGCGTTTTTCATTTCCGGTTTCCGGGCACACTCGGCGCGGCCCTATGAGCAACGCCTCCGCCCACAAGATCTCCAAGAAGTTCGCCGCCTATCCCCGGCTCAATCCCTTCGCCATCGGCAAGAGCATCTCCGCCGCCGACCTCATCGACCAGTCGATGCTGGCCTACAACGGCGGCCGGTTGCGCGAGGCGGCCCAGTTGCTCGCCAAGAAGATGCTGCCC
>JBIKMQ010000321.1:0-3926 GCA_044359215.1 Candidatus Chromulinivoraceae bacterium | reverse complement strand
GGGAGCGGGTGGCTTGACCCTCGGAGCGTCGGCCCAGAGGCCCTCGATGTCGTAATGCGCCCGCACGTCGGCGCTCATGATGTGCACGATGACGTCGAAGAAGTCGGCCACCACCCAATGCGACTGGGCCGAGCCCTCGGTGTGCACGGGCTTGAGGTCGTGTTCCCGGCGCAGGCCGTCGAGCACCTCGTTCTCGATCGCCCGCAGGTGCGGCTCGCTGGTGCCCGTGGCAATCACGAAGAAGTCGGTCACCGTGGAAAGCTTCCGCACATCCAGCACGACCAGGTTCTCGGCCTTCTTGTTGTCGGCCAACGCCCGGCAGGCGAGGGCCAGCTGTTTCGAATCCATCGGGGGATAGGATCGCCCGGATCCGGGCCCGAAGGAAGCCGATTTCCCGGGCCACGCCCGTCGGACGCACCCGGCCCTATCTCACGGTGACTGCACCCGGACCTCGGGCTGTGGTCCTTCCAGCGACACCGTCTGCACCCGGCCTCCGGGCCAGCGGACCTGCAGGCGGGTTGCCGGTCGGGGCCGGGCCATCACGAGGTGCCAGCCGTCCTGGCCTCCGGAGCCGGAGCCGGCGAGGACCATCCGGGCCGGCCCCTCGGTGCCATCGGCATGGTGCAGACGCACCATGGCCCCGATGCCCGCGGGATTGGCCGTCGGGCCGCTGAGGATCACCCGAAGGCCTGGCCGCCCCCCGGTGTTGCGATACAGTCGGGTGGGTCCTTGGTTCTCGGACATGGCCACGTCCCAGCGGCCGTCCCGATCGGCGTCAAAGACCACGACACCCCGTTGGTCCCCCTCCCCGGAAAAGCCGGCGGCGTCCGGCGGGACAGCCCGGAACCGGCCCATGCCATCGCCCCGCAGCCACAATCCCCGACCGTTGTCGTCGCGGCTCAGGTCCCCGAGGCGCTCCGAACGGTTCTGACCCAGCACCAGGTCCTCGAGGCCGTCGCCATCGAGATCGGCCACGGCGATGGCGAACACAGGGGACTCCTGCGCCTCGCGCGGCAGGGGCCGGCGCTCGAAACGCCCCCCTCGGTTGAGGAACACCGAGGACTCGAGGACGGTGACCTCCAGCCGCCGGGTCCGACCCGGCCGCCCCTCGAGCAGGGACGATTCGGTCGCGTCGGCGAAGGCCCGATGGGTCGGGAAACGCTGCGGCAAGTCGGGCAGGACCGTCGCGAGCCAGTTCCGGTCCCGGAACGGGCGCCAGACTCCGCCGCGCTCCCACACCTCGAAGACCTGCACGCCCCCCTCGCCCAGCCAGGGTCCATGGACCAGGGCGAGGCGGGCCGGCTGCACCAGCTCGTACTCCGTGTTGCGTCCGGCGTTCCCGGCCACGAGGTCCATCCGTCCGTCGCCATCGAGGTCACCCACGGCCAGGCAGTTCCACAACCCGGTCCCGGCGGCCAGCCCCCAGGCGGTGGACACGTCCTCAAACCGACCTCCCTGATTGAGGAAGCACCGCAACGGTCCCCATTCGAGCGCCAGGGCCAGGTCGGCGTCGCCATCCTCGTCGGCATCGAAGAACACCGCGCCCGTCACCCGACCCAGATCCCGGAAGGGTGCGCTCCAGGCATCGGCACGGACCCACGTGCCCCGATCGTTGCGCAGGCAGGCCGATGAGGCCGCCTCGGGAAACCGGCCCGGAATCCCACGCCCCGCCACGAAGGCGTCCAGGTCTCCGTCGCCGTCGATGTCCCCGAGCGTCACGGCCCCGATGGCGTCGGGCCCCACCGGCAGCAGGGTCGGTGCGGCCGTCGGCGAGAACACCTGCAGGCGGCTCGGCTCGCCCGGCCCGGATTCCTCGTTCGAGAGCCCCACGAGGAACCGATGCCCGCCCACCCCGTCGTCCCAGCCGACGAGCGAGGCATGGTCGCCAGGCGCGGCCTCGGCCCCGTCGAGGCGCACGAAGCCCGAGCCCCTCTGGTTGGCCATCACGGTCAACCGCCCGCCCCGGCCGGCCCCGACCAGCAGGTCCTCCCAGCCGTCGCCGTTGAAGTCGTAGACACCGAGGACCGGTCCGGTGCGGCTGGTCCGGTGCGGCAATCCCGGCTGGCGGGCCGCGTCGTCAAAGGGTGCCTCGGCATGCACCGGTGCGACCCACCCATCCCAAGGCACGAAGTGGGCGCGCGGCGGCGGGGCCGGATCCTCCGGAGGACGATCCGGTGGCCGGGGTTCGGTCACCCCGAAGCGCCTTCCTGCCGGGAGCCCCTCGAAGCGGCTGACCGCCCCGCTGCGCCACCGGACCTCCAGGCGGTGGACGGCGCCGGTCGACCCGGGCGCGGCGAAGACCCGCTCGGGCGGCTCACCGGACAGGTAGCGCCCGCCGGCAAGGATCTCCTGGGACTGCGCCACGACACGGCCGTCGCCGGCGGTCCAGAGGATCCGGGCGCCGATGCCGTGCCGGTTGGCGGCACCGCCCCGGAGACGGACCACCACCCGCGGGGCCGAGGCCTCGTTGCGATGCACCTGGGCGGGGGCGTTGAAGGCGTTGACCACCACGTCGAGGTCGCCGTCTCCGTCGAGGTCGGCCAGGGCCATGCCATGGGAGACCTCGGTGGCGGTGAAGCCCCAGGCATCCCCGACCGGTTCGAATCGGCCTTCCCCCAGGTTTCGGAACACCGCATTGGCCGAGCGCCAGGGCGGGTAGAACCGGCGGTGGCGCCGGACCTCCTCCGGCGTCCACTTGCGGCGGGCGAACGACTCGTTCGTGTCCTGGTCCAGAACGTCCTGGTCGAAGCCGTTGGTCACGAGGAGGTCCTCCAGGCCGTCGAGGTCGACGTCGATGAAGGCCGGGCACCACGACCAGTCCGTGGCGGCGATCCCGGCCATGAGGGCCGTCTCGACATACCGCTCGCGACCGCGGGCCAGGAAGAGCGAGTTGCGGTTGACGACGGGGCGCACCTCGACCGGTTCCGGAGGCGTGGACCCCGCCCCCCCGCGCCCCGCATGGCGCATGCGGACGGCCGGATCCCTGGCCAGCATGTCCACGATGAAGATGTCGTCGCGGCCGTCCCGGTCGACATCGGCCACGTCCAGCCCCATCGACGAGCGGCTGCCATGGCGGACGGCGTCGGGGGCGATGGCACGGAAGACGCCGCGGCCGGTGTTGATCCAGAACCGGTCGGGCGACCCGTTGTCGTTGGACACGATGAGATCGGGATCCAGGTCGCCGTCGAGGTCCCGGAACTGGACGCCCAGGCCCCAGTCCCGGGGCGGTTCCATCGGTTGCCCGGTGGGGTCGAGGAAGGTCCCGGGCTCGTGGCCGACCGGGCGGAAACGCCCCCCGCCCTCGTTGCGATAAAGCCCGTCGGCCTCTGGCACCTCCACCACCTCGCCCTCCGGCCCCACCCGGAAGCGCCCCAACCAGCGCGGATGGGTGGCCGGCAGACCATTCACCTGGGAGATCCTCGGCACGCCGCCCTCCCGCGAAACGACCACCCGGACCGTCGGGTCGGCCAACGCCACCAGGTCGCTGTAGTGGGCGCAGTACAGGTCGAGGTCTCCGTCGCCATCGATGTCCGCCAAGGCCATCGACATGGGGGTCGCCGTGCGCGAGAGCCCGGTGTCGGTGCCCTCGGTGAAGGTTCCCTTCCCGTCGTTCCGGAAGAGGCGGGTGCCGGCGGCGATGCCGTTGACGAGGAGGTCGAGGTCGTCATCACCGTCCACGTCGGCGAGCACGGCCCCGGTGGACATCTGTTCCGGGCAGGCCGCGGCGCCGATCGGGCGCTCCTCGAACCGGAGGTCCCCCCGGTTGAGGAACAGGCGGTTGGAGCCCTGGAGCGCACAGAGGTACACATCCGGCCGACCGTCCCCATCGACGTCCCCGACGGCCACGCCCGATCCATTGTGGGCGACCGCGTTGGTCAGGAAGGCATCGCCCTCGAGGCGGTTGGTGAAGGAGATCCCCGTCCGCG
>JBIKMQ010000131.1:0-6125 GCA_044359215.1 Candidatus Chromulinivoraceae bacterium | reverse complement strand
TCCATCCATGCCCGGGCGCGCTCCACCCTGGGCAAGGGCGGCCAGTTGGGCATCGTGCTGGAAATCACACCCGAGGAGGTCCAGGAATTCGAGCCCGTCCTGCGGGAGCACACCGAGTTCGTCCGGATCGAGGCCCCCTCCGATCGCGATGAACCCGTCCGCTCGCGGCACACCGTGCTGATCGTCGAGGAGGAGATGAGGGCCCGGGCACGCCTGCTGTCCTGCGTGATCGGCCTCGACCTCGAGGTCATCGAATGCTCGTCGACCGACGAGGCGTGGAAGAAGCTCGACCAGGGGGCCGTGGTTCGCCTGTGCCTGGTGGGGACCGCGGCTGGCGAGGAGGAAAACCGGGCTGCCGATTTCGGAAGCCGGGTGAAGTCCGACCCCAGGTTCCGCGACGTGGAGGTGGTCTTCTGCTCGCCTCTCATGGACACCGCCGAGCTGACCAGCACGCTCAAGGCGGTCGCCGAGAGCAAGACCCCGCTCGAGGAGGCCCAGGAGAAGTCGGGCCTTACCACCCACGCCTACGGGAAGATGCTCCAGGCTGTGAACACCGAGACCGCCGAGACGCTCACCTATGCCAGAACCGCCCTCTCCATGGGCCAGCGCAACTCGGCATGGAACCGGATCAGCTCCCTGAAGGAGACGGCGGCATCCGTGGGCGACCGGGGCCTCAACAACGCCATCGCCTCGGTGGAGCGGGAGATGGATCGTGGCGACGTCTTCTTCATCACCACCGAGCTGGAGCGTCTTGAGCGCGAGAACCAGCGCCTGAGCAAGCTCGCCCAACAATTGCTCACCGGAGCCCCGAAGGCCATGAATCCCAAGGAGATGGCCGCTGGCGGTGGGGCCCCGGGCGGCCCGCCCGCTTCGTGACGGCACCTGGTCCCGATGCGGTCGCCCGGTGCGCCCCTCAGCCCGGTGTCAGGTGATCGGCGTCACCGCGGGTCAGGGCGAGGAATGCCGCCTCAAGGGTGTCCCGGGTCCCGGACAACCGGCGCAGTTCGTCGGCGTCGCCGCAGGCGATCACCCGTCCCTGGTGGAAGACCCCGATGCGGTCGGCCATTTCCTCGGCGACGCCGACCTGGTGCGTGCTGAGGAAGACCGTCATGCCATCCCGGGTGGCACGCTCGCGCAGGATGTCCTTCACCACCCGGGCATGGTGCGGATCGAGGCCCACCATCGGCTCGTCGATGATGAACACCTCGGGCCGGTGCAGCAGGGCGCTGGCGATGGCGATGCGCTGGCGCGTGCCGTGGCTCAGGGACTCGATGGGCTGGTGCAGCCATTCCTCGAGGGTGAAGCGCGGGATGAGTTCGTCGCAGCCCTTCCGGATGGATGCCTCGGGCATCCGGAACAGGCGGCCGGTGAACCTGAGAAACTCCGCCGGGGTGAGCTTCTCGTACAGGAACGGGAAGTCAGGTACATAGCTCAGGCGCGCGCGCGCCTCCAGCGGCTGCCCCTGGATGTCGAAACCCGCGATCCGTGCCCGGCCCGAGGTGGGCCGGATGAGGCCCACCATCATCTTGATGGTCGTGGTCTTGCCGGCCGCATTCGGGCCAAGTACGGCGAAGAACTGGCCCCGCGGGATGGTCAGGTCGATGCCGTCGACCGCCCTCAGCGATCCGAAATCCTTGGTCAATCCCTCGAGCTCGATCATGGCATCACGGTCTCCTGACTCACCGGCCCAGGATGGCCTCGTTGACCAGCAGCAGCCGGTCCGGCAACTGGACCTTGAGGATCTCCCCGGCACGGCTGATGAAGGCCGTCGCCTCGAGCTGCCCCGGCAGGCGGGCCGTCAGCCGGTGCACCTTCAGGCGGCTCCGGCCCACCGACAGCCAGTCGGAGCGGGTTTCCAGGGTCACCGACCGGGTCAGCGACTCCGGCCGGTTCCAGGCCTCCTCCGGGATGATCCCGGCGGGCAGGGCGGAAAGGTAAGGGGCCAGCATCAGCTGCAGGGCCGCCCGGTTCCGGGTCTCGAAGCTCTGGTCGAAACGCCGACGCCCCTCCTCGTACACGAGGCGGACCCTGTCCGAGCCGGCCTCGGTCTGGATCTCCCAGCTTCGCGGGCGTTGATCCACGCGAACCTGCAGCCGGTCCAGCGTGTTCGAGGCCGACAGGTCGAGGTTGCCCAGCACCATCAGCCGGTTCAGCGGGGTGTCTTCGCCCGAGAAGCGGACCGCGATCCGCAGGTGGTGGCCGACCGGGGTGGTCACCATGCCTTCGATCGCGTTGGTCGATTCGCCCTGGGCCGACTCGCGCACCGAGGGATGCCACTCGAGGGTGCCGATGGAGCGCCCCTGGTGGCGGATGCTCAGCACGCTGGCGTCGGGTGAATCCAGCAGCCTGCGCCAGACCAGTTCGGGCGGGATGCCCGAGTCGGCCGTGAACCGGTCACCCCACTCCGCCTGCCAGAGCAGGCCGTTCATCACCACCCAGAAGACGGCGGCGGCGGCGACGGCGATGCGGGAGGCCATGGGCGGCGGGAAGGTCGAGCCTCGTTCAGGGGACGCGGATCTCCGAGCCGGGCTTGAGTTTCCGGGTGTCGACCCCGGGGTTGGCCGCCTGGAGCTGCTGCACGGTGATGCCCTGGGCCTTGGCGATGCCGGCGAGGGTGTCGCCCGGCTTCATCCGATAGGTTTTGGGGGTGGAGGCTCTCGGGAGGGTGGTCTTTGGGATGGGGGGCTTCGTGGGCTCGGGGGTCGCCGCTCGGGTGGAGGGGCGTGCCTTTGGTTCCGCCGTCTTGGCCCCGGCCCGTTGAACGGAGGCCACGGGAACCACAGGGGGCGGTGCGGTCACCGGGACCTTGGAGGCCGGCGACCCCGGCGTCCCCGGTGATGGCGACGGAGCCGTCGATGCGGATGGCGGCCTGCCCGAGGCCACCTGCAGCTGATTGCTCAGCGTGTTGACGGACCGGCGCAGTTCCTGGTTTTCCCGGCGCATCTGCTCGAGCTGTCCCTGGGTCTGGATCTTCCCGATGGAGTCGGCATGGAGTTCGGCCAGGCGCAGGCCGGTGGCACGGATCAACTGGTTGACGATCAGGTCGTTGGTGCGGCCCGAGAGGCTCAGATACCGACGGAGGTGGTAGTAGGCGAAACCGTACTCCGGAAGCTTGGCCGAATCGGAGTGGATGATGCCCAGACCGAGATGCGCGTCGGCATTCCGGGGGTTCACATCGAGGGCCCGCTGGTAGTATTCGACGGCCTTGGCGAACTGGTTCATCCGCTGGTAGGCCTCGGCCTGGCGGTAGTTGGTCTCCTCCTTGGGGTCGGCCTTGCCGCTGACCCAGGGGCGCTCGTCGCAGCCCAGCCAAGGCAGGCACGCCAGCAGCAGGAGGCCGAGGAAGTGCCAGCGGTGGTTGCGGGGTCTGGGGCGCATGGGCGGCAAGGCTGGGTCGGTGTCTGTGGAGCGTCAACGGCCGGCGGAGCCCGGGCTGGCGGCCAGCCGGCGCTTCCAGCCGGCGAGCTGGCGGGCGACCTGTCGGCCCCCGGGGGCTCCCGGCAGGTTCTTGCGGTCCATGGCCCGGGTCAGGTCGTAGAGCCCGAGGACGTCGGCCTCGAAGCGCGGTTCGATCGCCTGGTGCTCGGCGAGCGTGAGCTGGTCGATCGGGCGGCCGGTCTTCTCGGCGAGGGCCACCAACGCCCCCACCGCGTGGTGCGCCTGCCGGAAGGGCATGCCGCGTCGCACCAGGTAGTCGGCCAGGTCGGTGGCCAGCAGCAGGGGATCCTTCGCGGCGGCGGCGCACGGTCCCGGCTGGACGGTGGTGTGGTCGAGCATGGCGGCGGTCAGCCGGACGCAGGACCGCACCGTGTCGGCCGTGTCGAAGAGCCGCTCCTTGTCCTCCTGGAGGTCGCGGTTGTAGGTCATGGGCAGGCCCTTGAGCAGGACCAGCAGCGAGACGAGGTTGCCGACCACCCGGCCCGACTTGCCCCGGGTCAACTCGGCGATGTCGGGGTTCTTCTTCTGGGGCATCAGCGACGAGCCGGTCGTGTAGGCGTCGGAGATCCGGATGAAGCCGAACTCCGAGGAGGCCCACAGGATGAGATCCTCGGAGAGCCGGCTCAGGTGGATGGCGACCAGCGCGGCCGCCGCGCCGAACTCGACGATGAAGTCGCGGTCGGAGACCGCGTCCATCGAGTTGCGGGTCAGTCGCGGGCGACCCTTGGCGTCGGTGAACCCCAGCAGCGAGGCCACCAGGCCGCGGTCGAGCGGCAGGGTGCTTCCGGCGATCGCCCCGGAACCGAGGGGGCATTCGTTGAGGCGGTCCGCCGTGTCGGCCAGGCGTCCGGCGTCCCGCTCGAACATCTCGACATACGCCAGGCAGTGGTGCGCGAAGGAGACCGGCTGGGCCCGTTGCAGGTGCGTGTAGCCGGGGATGATCACCGGGGAATGTCGGTCCCCGAGGTCCACCAGCGACCGCTGGAGTCCCCGCAGTTCGGCGGACAGGGCCGTGATCTCGTCCCGCAGCCAAAGGCGCATGTCGAGGGCCACCTGGTCGTTGCGGGAACGGGCCGTGTGGAGCTTGGCGGCGGCCGGCACCCGCGCGGTGAGCGCGGCCTCGATGTTCATGTGGACATCCTCGAGGTCTTCCCGCCACCTGAAATTCCCGGCCTGGATATCCCGCCCGATGCCCTCCAGCCCGGCCACGATGTCGCGCCTCTCCGACGCCGTCAGCACGCCGATCTTCTCCAGCATCGTCGCATGGGCGATCGATCCGGCGATGTCCTGCGACCAGAGCCGCCAGTCGAAGGAGACGGACTGGGAGAACCGGGCGACCTCGCGGCTGGGGCCTTCGGCAAAGCGGCCGGAGCGGGAGACGACGGCGGAGGGTTTGGGCGGGCGCGAATGCTTCATGAAGGACGCTCCCGGGAGCTTCGCAAGGGCGGAAACGAAGTCACGCGGGAAGAGCGCCGCGCCGCGGCGGGTCCCGGGAACGGATCGGACGATCAGGCTGCCGTCGGAGGCACGTCTTTGCCGTCCGTCCCGGGATCCCACTGGCCGGTGGCCAGGTAGGGGCGGAGCCGCTGCCTGAGGGTGAGCCGGGCCCGGTGGATGAGCGACTTGGTCGCCTGCACCGAGGTGCCCAGGACCGCCGCGATCTCCTCGTAGCTCAGCTCGCCCTCCCGGCAGAGCACCAGCGCCGTCCGCTGCTTCTCGGGCAGCAGGGCCAGCGCATCGTCCACCAGGCGGTACAGCTCGGCGCGGCCGGCCTCGTCGCCTGCCGGTGGTTGACGCGGGTCCTCGATCTGGCGAAGCGGATGGTCCTCGTCGTCCGCGCGGGGTTCATCGAGGGAATCGGCCGGATGGCGGACCCTACGCCGGATCTCGTTGAGGCACAGGTTCCGGGCGATCGTGAACAGGAAGGTCGAGAAGCGCGCCGTGGGCTGGTACCGGCCGGCCGTGCGCCAGAGCTGCACGAACGTGGCCTGGGCGAGGTCCTCGGCCTCGTCGGGATCGGGCAGGGTGCGGTGGATGAAGCCAATGACCGGACGCTTCCAGCGGTCGACCAGCTCGGTGAACGCCTCCTGGTCGCCCCTCTTGACGCGGAGCATCCGGTGGGTGTCGGGATCCTGGGAGGGATCGTTCGGCTGCTCGGGCATGGGGCGGGTCCAGGGGCCTCCGGCGGGGATCTCCGGGAGCGGAGGCGGACGCCGTCGCGGCGGCGTGGAGGCGTGGAGGCGATCCTGGGCTACTTGACCGGGGCCGCGCCGTGCGCCTGGACGAACGCCTTGGCCTTGGCCACGAACTCCTGGGGATTCCGGGCGAAGTCGCCGCTGTCGGTCTCGATGGCCAGACGGCCCGTGTAGCCGCTGCGGTGCAGCTCGGCGAAGAGGCCCTTGTAGTTGGCCTGGCCCTGTCCGATGTGGGTGTCGAAGGACACGTCGTCGCCCTGCGTCTTCTCGACCCGCTTGTCCTTGAGGTGCAGGTCGAAGACCCGCCCGTCGTACTCGCGGTACACCTTGGCCGCATCGAAGCCGGCGCTGGTGATCCAGCCGACATCCATGCAGACGCCGATGCGCGCGTCGCGGTGCTGGATGACCTGCTTCACCACGGCCGGGTTGCCGTAGAGGCTCTTGATGCCGTGGTTGTGGACGGCGACGCGGATGTCGTACTCCTTGGCCAGC
>JBIKMQ010000129.1:0-6156 GCA_044359215.1 Candidatus Chromulinivoraceae bacterium | reverse complement strand
ATCACCACCCCGCGGCGGCGCGCGCAGAACCCGGGCCCGAAGGTCTGGCAGGGCAGCAGGACTCCGCCGACCAGGTTGAGATCGAAGTTGCCCCGCCAGGCATCAAGCCCGATGGCCTCGAAGGGAAGGTCGGCGGTGACCGTCGCCTTGGGATCATTGCCCCCGGCCGCGTTGACCAGGATCGAGGGCACACCCAAGCGATCGGTCACCTCGACTTCCACCCGGCGGAGGTCGTCGCGGCTCATCGCATCGGCGGCGAAGAAGGCGGCCCGGCTCCCCTGCTCCTCGAGCGACCGCACGCAGGCGCCGCCGCGCTCGGCATTCCGCCCGACGACCGCCACGGCGGCACCGGCCTTCCCCAGGGCGCGCGCCATGGCGCCACCGAGCGCGCCGGTCGCACCGATCACCACCGCCACCTCGCCGGAAAGATCAAACAGGTTCATGGGTGCGACGGTGGATCAACGCAGACCCCGATTGGAGCAAAAAGGCATGGCCCAACGGCGGTTCCGGAGCAGCCAACAGACGGCGCACCGGAGGCGACGGGGCCCGGCGAAACGGGAGGGTTCCCGGGGATTCCCTGGGGGGGGGCGGCGATCGACCGACGGTTTCAGTCGGGAAGTCGGCGGCGGAATTCGCGGCAGGCCGCCGCGATGTCGGGGGCGTTGAGGATGGCACTGACCACGCAGATGGACCGCGCGCCGGCCTCGATCACCGCACCGACCGTCTGGAGATTGATCCCGCCGATCGCAAACCAGGGCACCTGGACCGTCGCCCGCGCCCAACGGACGTAGTCGAGGGTCACCGGCCGGGCCGTCGGCTTGGTGCCGGTGGCAAACACCGGCCCGATGGCGACATAATCGGCCCCGGCGAGGATGGCCCGCTCACACTGGTCGGGCGCATGGGTCGACAGGCCCACCCGGCATCCGGCACGGTGGCAAGGAAGCTCGGAGATCTGGCGGTGGCCGGCGTCGAAGAAATCCTCCTGTCCGAGATGAACCCACGGTGCTCCACACTCCATCGCGATCTCGGGGTGGTCGTTGACCACGGCGGCGACGCCGGCCGCAGCCAGCACCGGCACCACCGATTCCACCAACCGCCGAACATCGGTGGGCGGCAGGCCTTTGGCGCGGATCTGGACGAGATCGGAACCGCCCTCGCACAAGGCGGCCGCGACGGCCACGGGATCACGACCGTTCAGGTAGGCCGTGTCGACAAAGGTGTACAGCCGGCAATCCCGGATGGGTTTCATGCCTGTTCCAACCGCCGCAGACGATCCGACTCAGCGCCGGGCGGTCGAGTGCTCGGCAAGCCAGAGCAGATCGGGTCGGCTCGCGGTCCCGGGGAATCCGGAGCCGTGGACCCCGTGGTGGTCGACGTTGGAGGTGGGGTTGTTGAACAGGCCGCTGACCCACCGATGGGATTCCGCATGGCCGTCGACGAACGAAAAATTGGAATTCCGCCCGTGGTAGTTGCCTGGAACATGGTAGGCGCCGCCGGACGACGTGGCCATGTTGACGCCGAAAAACGGCCGGCAGATGCCCTTGGGGTGGATTTCGCCATGAAGGAACGCATCCACGCCGGAAACCACATCCGAGGTTTTGCGAAAATTGCGGTAAGTCCGATCGTCCCCGAGCGAACTGGTGGCATACGGGGCGTCATCTGCCCAGTTCACCCAAGGGTTCTGCCCATAGGTGCGTGGGTTGGTCTGACGGCGGCCCCCGACCATCTCTGAATAGCGATCACCCGGGCACTTGAAAGATCCACGGGCAGGCAGATACGGCGCCAACAGGGACACCCGGGGATTGATCAGGCCGGCAGCGGAGGCATCGACCAGATTGTTGCCGTCGCGGCCCTCGACCCAGTACTTCGGCACGTAGTTGGCCGGCGGATTGGTCAGATTGACGGTGGTGTCGCCCGCCCCATTGGGAGGGAAGAAATCCCGGTTCTCGGAAACATAGAGCATCGAGGCGATCGCCAACTGCTTCTCGTTGTTGATGCAGGCGATGCCCGTCGCCTTCTGTCGGGCACGGGACAGTGCCGGCAGGAGCATCCCGGCGAGGATGGCGATGATGGCGATGACCACCAGCAACTCGATCAAGGTGAATCCCCGGGACTCGGGGGCGCGGAATTGGAAGGTTCTCACGGATTCTCAGGGAGAGCTGGCTGAGCCTAAGGGTTATGGTCGTGGGTTCAACCCCGAAAGGAGGTCAAGCAATTCCGCCTCCGGACCCTCGTGGTGTTGAGCGCGGGCCAATTGCAGTGCCCGCTCGAAGGCGGCGCGGGCAGAATCGAGGGATCCCTCGGCGAGATCGCACTTTCCGAGCAGGATTTGGACGACCATCCAGTCGGGCTTCCGTCGGAGGGCCGCCTCCAGATGCTCGCGGGCCTCCGTGAAGCGGCCGGAGTCGAACAGAGCCCTTCCGAGGCTGAACCGGGCGAGTTCATTCTGTGGGTGCTGTCGGACCAGATCGCGCTGACGGGCAAAAGGATCTTCCATGGCGGAACCTTGGCTCAAACGAGGCATGGAATCAGCCAACATCTGATCCCCATGACAGCATCACCACCCGGCAGGTTTCAGGACCAGTGCCTCAGCCCGGATTTCCGGACTCCTTGGAGTCTGGGTCCCCTGACGGACCTCTCAGGCAAGACCGGACGGAACCGGTTGGGAAGATGGCGAAACCAGATCATACCAACCATCTTGGTCTTTGCGCGTCCCCGTGGCGTGTTTGCCCTCTTGCCCCTTTACCCCTTTCTCCCTTTGCCAGCCGCCCTGAGAGCCTCCCTACCCGACGGCGCGGACGCGGAGGTCGCGGAGGGTTTTGAGGTGTGGGAGCGGCACGCCGCGGATGGGGCGGGCGCCGTCGAGGCGTCTGGGTCCGAAGTGGGTGCGATGGGTCTGGAAGACGTGGTTGACGAACTCCCTGGACCCGATGGCGACCCCTGCGGTGAGGTGGCGAAGGCGCAGCCGGAGGATTTCCGGCAGGCTGAGGTGTCCTCCGCGGGCCAGTTCGGCCTGGATCGTCTTGCGGTCGAGGGCTTGTTTGTCGCTGTGTCCGGCGACGGCGGCCGTCGAGAAGAGGTTTTGGCGGTATTGGGCCGCTGCCGAGTGCCAGGACCGTCCTGAGAGGAAGCTCATCAAGCCGCGGCGCACCTCGGTGTGACCTGCCAGTGCGGCGGAGTACCCGCAGAAGGGGTAGTCCTTGGGATCTGAGACCAACCCGGCGCGGACTGGATTGAGGTCGATGTAGGAGGCGACGGTTTGGAGGGCCTGCGGGGAGTCTTCGACGAGGGTGCTGGAGAAGCGTTCTGCCCAGAGGGTGCCGAAGCGGTCGGACTGGCGGTTGAACCAGCGGCTGAAGCGCTGCTTGAACTCCTTCATGAAGGCGGAGACGTCGCCCATGCGGCTGGAAAGGGTTTGGCGGAGGTGGCTGCCGATGGAGCCGGATTGGCGGAGTTCTTCCCTGGCGAGGGAGGGCAGGAGGCCATTGTGGCCGTAGAAGGCCTCTGCTCTGGCTAGGAGGGTGTGGTCGGAGAGTTGGCCCTGAGTGGGGATGCGGAGGAGGAGGTGGAAGTGGTTGGACATCATGCAGTAGGTGATGACCTCGACCCCGCAGAAGCGGGCGAGCGGGAAGAGCAGTTCGACGAGTTTGCGTTGTTCTGGTGCCCCCAGGAGGAACTGCCCGCCCACGGTCCTTGAGACACAATGGTACACGGCCCCCTCGACCTTGATCCGCCCCTTGCGCATGCCCAAACCCTGCCCATCCGCCCCACCCCCGTCAACCACATTGAACCTGTCACCATGTCATTATGGGGTGGTGTTGGTGAGGCGGTTTGGTAGGGTCGGGGGATGAAGGGGGTTCAAAAAGGGGGGGCAGGGCACAAGTACTCTCATGGACATGCGCTGGTGCTGGTGGGCGGGGCGGGACGCGGGGGGGCAGGAAGGTTGGCGGCTCGGGGGGCTCTGCGGGTGGGCGCAGGGTTGGTGACGGTGGGATGCCCTCTGTCAGCCCTCACCGAGAATGCCGCGCGGTTGGATGCGGTGATGCTGGCGGTGATGGATTCTCCGGATGAGTTGGCGGGCTTCTTGTCCGATCCCAGGGTGACCGCGCTGTGTCTGGGTCCGGGGCTGGGGCTCGACCGGGCGCGACGGTTGGTGCCCGTGGCTCTGGCGAGAAGAATCGCCACTGTGCTGGATGCGGATGCCCTGACGGCTTTCTCGGAGGATCCCGATCGGTTGTTCGGACTCCTGCACGAAGGATGCCTGCTGACGCCACATGCGGGGGAGTTCCGCCGTCTGTTCCCGGATCTGGCGCCGGTCGTGTCGGATCCGCGGGCGGATGCCCCACCCCTGGAATCCCTGCGCGCCGAGGCCGCCCAGGCCGCCGCAAAACGGGCCGGGTGCACGGTGTTGCTGAAGGGGCACGTCTCCTGGATCGCTTCGGCGGATTCTGAACTGCGCAGGGTGGACGCACCGGCCGACGGTTCCGCTGCTTGGTTGGCCACCGCAGGGTCGGGAGATGTCTTGGCAGGATTCTGCACCGGACTGATGGCCCGCGGGTTGGCTCCAGTGGATGCCGCCGAGTTGGGGGCTCGCTGGCACCTGGAGTGCGGACAACTCGCCGGTCCGGGCTTGATCGCCGAGGACTTGCCTGAGGTCTTGCCCAGGGTGCTGCGCAGGGCTCTGTCCCGGAACCACTGAGCCGACGCCGCGGGTCCCGGCCCATCCGGGCAGGCCGCAGTGGGACGGTTGGTTTTGAAGCAGGGCGGGAAACGGGAGACCCGTCGACCGGCCAAGGGGTGTTCCGGCTGATGGTGCGATGGGAGAAATCCCGGATCCCCGATCTCGATAAATCCTGCATCCATTTTCCAGGCCACGGCGGATACCTTGGCGGAAAGATCGTCGCAGACCGTGCAGCCGCGCCCGAAATCCCAGCCCGCCATCCCGTTCCCGGGGTTGGCGGCCGTGCGCCCAGGGCCGGTCGATGGGCTCGACTCCGGCGACGATGTCCGCCTGATCGCCCAGGTGGCGGACGGCCAGTCGGGCGCCTTGGCCGAGCTTTACCGACGCCGCGGAGGCGCGCTCCTCCGGTTCGTCCAGCGCATCCTCGGGGATGCACCCGATGCCGAGGAGGTGCTGCAGGACACCTTTGTCGCGATCTGGCGGCGGGCCGGCCGCTATGATGCCGCCAAATCAAGTCCGCTGGGCTGGATGATCATGATCGCGCGCGGCTTCGCGCTGGACCGGCTCCGCCAACGATCCCGGCGCGCGGCCGGTCTGGAACGCCTGCGCTCGGTCGACGAGGCCGACCAGAACACCCCGGACGTAGACTCCGATCCCGAAGGCTCCCGCCTCGAGCTCGATGACCAGCACCACCGGCTCGGCAACGCCCTGGGCGCCCTGCCCGAGGTCCAGCGACGGGCCATCGAATTGGCCTTCTACCGCGGGTGCACCCAGGAGGAGATCGCCCGAACGACGGGTGAACCCCTCGGCACCATCAAGGCCCGAATCCGGCGCGGCATGATTGCCCTGCGCCTCCGACTCCAGACCCGCCATGACTGACCCCAACCCACGCGGCCATACCGATCCCGAGGAGCGGGCCAGCCTGTACGTGCTGGATCTCCTCGACGCCTCCGACCGGCAGGCCTTCGAACACCAGCTTCGCCGCGATGCCGAGTTGCGCGGGCTGGTCCACGGCTTCCAGTCGGCACTCGAGGCGGAGGTCTTTGGCGAGCCCGCCCCGTCGGCCCCCGCACGGGTGTGGGGCAAGATCCTGGAGCGTGCCCGCATGGACGGCGCGCAGGTGCTCCTGTTCCCGGAGCCACTGCGCCGATGGATCCCGAGGCTCGCCGCCATGGCGGCTTGTATCGCGCTGGGCGCACTCATCCAGCCGCTGTGGACCGCCGGTGGTCGCACGGCGGTCGCCCGGAATGCCGGTGGTTCGTCGCCTTCCGGGGTTTCCGGCACCGTGCATCCCGCCGAACAGCTGCCCGGCCTCGCCACGGCCGGATCCGACGTCGAGCCGTCGCCAATCGCACCCGGCGGAATCCTGTCCTCCAAAGGCTCTGTGACCTCGGCCATCGCGACCGCTGAAGCATCTGTTCCGGTCGATCGTGACGAGGCGCTGGCGCTCGAGAATGCCGCCCTCCAGGGACGGA
>JBIKMQ010000130.1:0-6156 GCA_044359215.1 Candidatus Chromulinivoraceae bacterium | reverse complement strand
AGGGCATCTACAGCTTCAACGTGGAGTCCGAGGCCGAGCTGGCGCGCATCAGCAAGGTGGCGGTGAGGCTCAAGAAGATCGCCCCGGTGGCCGTCCGGGTGAACCCCAACGTCGACGCCCACACCCACGCCAAGATCACCACCGGCACCTACGAGAACAAGTTCGGCATCCAGTTCGAGTCCATCGAGGCCGTCTACGCCCGGGCCGCAAAGCTCCCCAATCTGCGACTGCGCGGCCTGCAGATGCACATCGGCTCGCAGCTCACCGACGTCGAGCCCTTCCGCAAGGCCGTCGAGAAGGTCGCGCCGCTGGTGGCCAAGCTCAACACCCGCCACGGGTTCGACTTCTTCAGCATCGGGGGCGGCATCGGCATCGTCTACCAGGACGCGCTGGCCTCGGGCGACGCCTCCTGGTGGAAGACGCCCGCCGGTCGAAAGATCCTGACCCCGGACCTGTACGCCACGACCCTCGTGCCCCTCCTGAAGCCCCTGGGGTTGAAGATCCTGCTCGAGCCCGGCCGGTTCATGAGCGGCAATGCCGGGGTGCTCGTCACCCGGGTCGAATACATCAAGAAGACCGGCAAGAAGAACTTCGTCATCGTGGACGCCGCGATGAACGACCTCATCCGCCCGGCCTTCTACGACAGCTTCCATGAGATCGTGCCGCTGACGAAGAAGGCCGGCGCCCTGGTGTCCTCCGACGTCGTCGGCCCCGTCTGCGAGAGCGGCGACTACTTCGCCAAGGACCGTCCGCTGCCGAAGGTCGGCGAGGGAGACACGCTGGCGCTGCTCAGCGCCGGTGCCTACGGCTCGGTCATGGGATCGAACTACAACAGCCGCCCGCTGCCGGCGGAGATCCTGGTCCGGGGCTCCAAGGCCTCCGTCGTGCGCCGCCGCCAGGCGGTCGCCGACATCTGGGCCGGCGAGTCGACGGCGACTTGGCAGGGGGGCGCAGGCCGCAGGTCCAAGGCCGCGTGACGTGGCGGACCGCGTGGGCATCCCCCGCCCCGCGTCCGACCCAGTCCCAACGTCCTGTCACGAGGAATTGGGGCACAAAAAAGAGCGGACCCCGGTTCGGGTCCGCTCCGGGCCAAGAAGCCCGGCGATCCCCCCCGTTCCTGGAGGGGGTCGCCGTCTCCGGCCCATCGATCACTGGGCCGATACGGTCGTGTTCTGGAAGAACCAGAGGACGTCCGGCCGAGAGTCGCCCGCCGGGATGTTGAGCCCGACGTTCTGTCCGAAGACGGTCCTCGGCTGGATGGTGCGTCCGCGCCAGCGCTTGATCTCGGAGTGTCCGTCGGCGAAGGAGAATCCGCAGGCCCCGTTGTGATACGAGGCGGGCATGTCGATGATGCGCGCTCCGGCCGCGTCGGCATCCCGCATCTGGTTGGCGAAGGCCGCGTCGTTGATGCTCCCCGAATGTTCGTCGACGAACACCCAGGTCTGCGAAGGTGACACGATGTTGCCTTCCTTCGAGTAGGTGCGCCAGCGGGTCTGGGAGCGGTTGGGGCCCCCGTCGAGCCACTCCCCGTAGCCGAAGACCTGGCTCATGCTGTTGCTTCGGAACCGGGGCACCCGGCGGCCCCCGATGGTGACAAAGGACTGGTCGGCCGGGCACCTCCAAACCGCAAATGCGTTGCCCATGTACCTCATCATCGGGCTTCGGATCACATCGTTGGAGCCGGTGTTGTTCGAACCCCAGGATACATCGCCGCCGCACCAGTTGGCCCGGCGGTCTGGCAAGCCGTCCTGACAGGCCAGCAGCAGGTCGGCCTGGTCGCCGGCGTACAGCGTGAAGGCCAGCTGCAGCTGCTTGGTGTTGTTCATGCACTGGATGCCGACGGTCTTGGCCTTGGCCTTCCCCAGGGCGGGCAGGAGCATGCCGGCGAGGATGGCGATGATGGCGATGACCACCAGCAGTTCGATCAGGGTGAATCCCCGCCGGAGGCCGGCGCGGGAAGGGTTGAAGCGTGTCATGGTAAGCTCATCGTATTCTGTCGCATCGGGTTTTCCCCGTCAACCCGCACTGGAGACGGCGACGGCGCCTTGGGGGACGTCCGCGCGTCCGGCGCAACCCGAGCGCGATTCCGATGTCGCGCCGGTCCCCACGCCTGGACATCCTCGGGCGACGTTCATCGCATGAAGGCCATCCAACTCGAGAAGCCCGGTTCCTTCCGCCTCATCGACCTCGACGAGCCGCCGGCGCCCGGCCCGGGCGAGGCCCTGGTCCGGGTCCATCAGGTGGGCATCTGCGGCACCGACCTCGGGGGCTACCTGGGCAAGATGCCCTTCTTCTCGTACCCGCGGATTCCGGGCCATGAGCTCGGGGTCGAGGTGGTGGCCGTGGGCGAAGGCGTCACCGGCCTGCGCTCGGGCGACCGTTGCAGCGTCGAGCCCTACCTGAACTGCCAGCGCTGCCACGCCTGCCTCCGCGGACACACCAACTGCTGCCACCACAACCAGACGCTCGGCGTCCATTGCGACGGGGGCCTGCGCCGCTTCTACACCGTGCCGGCCCGCAAGCTCCATCCGGGCCCCGCCCTGGACTTCGAGCAGCTGGCCCTGGTGGAGACCTTGGCCATCGGCAGCCACGCGGTGTTCCGGGCCTCGCCCAAGCCCCGTGAGACGGTGCTGGTCATCGGCGCCGGGCCCATCGGCCTGAGCGTCCTTGAGTTCGCCAAGCTCAGCGGCGCCCGCCCGATCGTCCTCGACATGAACGCCCAGCGGCTGGCCTTCGTGCGCGAGGTGATGGGCGTGCCCGACACCGTGCTGGCGCGGGGCGACGGCTCGGAGGTCGCGGAGATCGAGGCGCTGACGGGCGGCAACGGCGCTGAGTCGGTGATCGACGCCACCGGCTCGCACCAGTCCATGAGCAAGGCCCTGGCCTATTGCGCCTTCGCCGGCCGCCTGGTGTATGTCGGGATCACCCAGGCCGAGCTGAGCTTTCCCCACGCTCCGCTCCTCCACCGCCGCGAACTGTCCATCCTCGCCAGCCGCAATGCCCTCCCGGAGGATTTCCGGAGCATCATCGCCCACATCGAGGCGGGCCGGATCGATACGCGCCCGTGGATCACCCACCGGGCGGCCTTCACGGACATGATCGCGCAGTTCCCTTCGTGGCTGAAGCCCGAGACCGGAGTGATCAAGGCCATGGTGGCCGTCGAGTGAACCGAGGCCGGCCCTGAGCGCCATGAAGCCCTCCCCGTCTCCCGGACCGTCATCGCCGCCTGGGAGCCGGCCTCCCCCGCTGGAGCACCATGCCACCCGGGTGCTCATCGCCCTGAACCTCGCCTTCTTCCTCTACGAGGTCTGGCTGCTGCGGGTCGACCCGGGCCGCCGTCGCTGGTTCGAGATGAACCATGCCCTGAGCCTCGAGGGCCTCCGCCACGGGGCCTGGTGGCAGTGCCTGAGCTTCCAGTTCCTGCACGGCGGCTGGGTGCACCTCGTCATGAACCTCCTGCTGCTGCACTCGCTGGGCCCGATCCTTGAGACCACGCTGGGCCGCTTCCGGTTCCTGGCCTTGTACCTGGTCAGTGGCACCGTCGGGGGCATGCTCCACGTGATGGGCGCCTGGCTCATGCCCGACGCCTTCGGCCGGCCGGTGGTCGGGGCCTCGGCCGGCCTCTGCGGCCTCCTGGCGGCGCTCGGCGCCTACCATGCCGAGGAGCGTCTGCGGGTGCTGGTGCTGCTGGTCCTGCCCATGGAGGTCCGTGCGAAGTTCATCCTCCTGGCCGGCATCGTGGTCAGCGCCCTCGGCGCGGTCCTCGCCCCCGGATCCATCGCCCACCTGGCCCACCTTGGCGGCTTCTTGGGGGGGCTGGCCATGGTCCTGTGGTTCAAGGCCCGGGACATCGGGGATGGGCCCCAGGGCGGTGCCCGCCTCTCCGGCAGCCCCTCGGGCGGTGCCGGGCGCTGAGCGGACCCCGGGCGGGGGTTCGTCCGATCGGCATTGGAAAAACGCCCCCGGACGTTCTACCATCCGCGTCTGATGATCTCGGATCGGGACTACATGCGCGACGACGACGGCTTCCGGGGACTCTCCTGGACGGTCTGGCTGCTGGTCGCGCTGGTGGCCGTCTTCGCCCTCGGGGCCGTGGCCGAGGCCTACGGTGGCTTCTCGCTGGCGTCGCACGGGGCCCTCTCCGAGCGTGCGTGGCGTTCCGGCTTCGTGTGGCAGCTCGTGACCTTCCAGTTCCTGCACGGCAGCTTCCCCCATCTCTTCTTCAACGGGCTGGGACTCTGGATGTTTGGCCGACCCATCGAGGCGGCCTTCGGGGGCCGGCGGATGCTCGTGCTCTGGCTGGCCGGTGGCCTCGTCGGCGGGCTTCTCCAACTGGGCGTGAGCGCGGCCTTTCCGCTGCACTTCTCGTCGAACGTGGTGGGTGCCTCGGCCGGTCTCATGACCTTCCTGGCGATCTTCTGCCGCCTGGAACCCGATGCCCGGATCCTCCTGGCCCTCATCGTCCCGGTGCCCGCCCGCTTCCTGTTCTACCTGTCGCTGGGGGTGGCCCTGTTCTTCACGGTGGTGCCGTCGCGCGATGGGGTCGCCCATGCCGCCCATCTCGGAGGCCTGCTTTCCGGCTGGCTGTGGGTGGCAACGGGGGGGCACCAGGGCGGGGGTCCCTGGCGGCAACTGGTCGACCGCTGGGAGTCCTGGCGTGAGGAACGCCGCCGTCTCCGCACCCGGGCGGCCCGGCCCCCCAAGGCGTCCGCCGGGTCCGCCGGGGTCTCCGTCCTCAAGCCGTCGTTCGGGTCCAGGGAGGTCCCCTCACGGCGCGCCGAGGCCTCCGACGCCGATTTCATCGCCCGGGAGGTGGATCCCATCCTGGAGAAGATTGCCCGCGAGGGCATCGCCAGCCTCACGCCGGCCGAGCGCCAGACCCTGGAGGCCGCGCGCGCGAAGGTCGCGCGCCGCTGAGGAGCCGGATCCGCCGGGCTCCCGAGACGGACTCAATCGGCCAGGATCGCCTCGGCTGCCCGCCCGGCCGCCCCCGGGGGTCCCAGTTGCCCGCGAACCTCCCGCAGAGCCGCCTGGGCTGCCGCCATCGCCGAGGGCGATTCCAGCAAGCCGAGCACCGCCGCCGACAGGGTCTCGGGCGTCGCATCGTCCTGGAGAAACTCGGGCATCACTTCCCGCCCCGCCAGCAGGTTGGGCATCGCCAGGTGCGGCACCCGGACGATGCGCCGGCCGATCTCGTAGGTGCTCCGCGAGGTCTTGTAGAGGGCCACCGTGGGCACGGCGAACCAGGCGCACTCGAGGGTCACCGTGCCGGTCGAGGCGATGGCCACGTCGGCGTCGGCCAGCGCCCGGGCCAGGCCACCGACCTGCACCACCAGGCCATCCGGGGCGGCCAGCCCGGGATGGCCCGCCGGCAGCGCCGGCAGCGCCGCCCGGGCCGCCTCATGCGGCAGCACCAGCGTGCACCGCGCCCCGGTCGCCGCCGCCACCCGGCGGGCGGCCGGGGCCACCACCGGCCAGTGGCGACGCAGCTCCCCGGCCCGGCTGCCGGGCAGCAGCACCAGGTGGGGGCGGCTGCCGGCGGCTGCGGCGCGGGGCTCCGGGGGCGGCCCGTGGCGGTCCACCAGCGGATGGCCCACGAAGTCCACGCGCACCCCGGGGGCGTGGCGGGCATACCAGTCCTTCTCGAAGGGCAGGATCGACAGCAGCCGGTCGAGGATCCCGGGCATCCGGAGGGCCCGGCCGGGTCGCGACGCCCAGACCTGCGGCGACACGAACTGCACCCGCCGTGGCCTCCAGTTGCGGAACCGGCCCTCACGCCCGTGGGCCATGGCCGTCACCGCCGCCAGGAAGCGCAGGTTGAAGGCGCCGAAATCCACCCCGATCACGATGTCGGGCGTCCGGACCTGGGCGGCCCGCGACAGCTCCGCGAAGGCCCGGCGGAAGCGGCCCAGTTGCCGGAGCGCATCGGCCGGCCCGATGGCCGAGTGGGCCGTCAGGTCGCAGAGGATCTCCACCCCCGCCGCCGCCATGGCCGGCCCGCCCGCCCCGAAGAACGACGGCTCCAGCGGCCCGGTCCGTCGCCGCAGCGCGCGGACCAGCTCTGCGGCGAGCAGGTCGCCGCTGGGCTCCCCGGCGACGAGCAGGATGGACGAGGGCTTCACCGTGTGCCCCCGAGCCTACGGGGCCACCGCCCGA
>JBIKMQ010000128.1:0-6169 GCA_044359215.1 Candidatus Chromulinivoraceae bacterium | reverse complement strand
TGGACGCCAGGCATCTCCGGCCACAGGTGCGCCTCGACGCCTTCATGCCGCTGGGGTCGCTCGACCTGGCCCTGGTGTCCGGCCTGCGTCGCCTCGGGCCCTTCGGCATGGGCAACCCCGTGGTGCAACTGGGCTTCCGGGGACTGGTGCATGCCCGCGCGCCGCAGCGCCTGAAGGACCAGCACTGGAAGCTCTGGGTCACCGATGGCGGTCGGGCCGTCGAGACCGTGTGGTGGGGCGCGGGCTCCCGGCCCCTCCCGGAGGGGAGCTTCGACCTGGCGGCGGTCCCGGAGATCGGCGAGTACGGCGGCCGGCGCTTCGTCCAGTTGCGGCTGGTCGACTGGCGACCCGCCGAGGCGGCCACGACCTGAAGCGCCCCCGCCAGCAACGGCGGATTGCCCGGGATGCCTGTCGGGCTTACCTATGCCCGATCGATGAACACGACCTGCGACGGGGACACCCCGACGGAAGCATTCCCGGCCGGCTACCGGACCCACCAAGGACTGCCGCCGCTGGCCGGACTCTGCGGTTTCAAGGAGGCCTCCCGGCCGGGGCTCTCGGTCGAGGAGAGCGTGCGCCGGCTCAAGCGGCACCACTACGCCCTGCGGCGGATCCATGGCATCCTGACGGCCCGGATCACCTCGGAGCCGGTCTACGAGCTGAAGATGGCCTGGAGTCACCAGGCCTGGCTCTGCGCCGAGCAGGTCTCGGCCCTCCGGACCAGAGTCGGCGAGATGCGCGAGCCGCCGCTGGGCCTGGACAAGGTTCCCCACGAGGGTCTGGCCTTGGCCTTCGATGAACTGCAGGCGGCGGCCCGCGATCTCCTGCTGCTCGGGCTGTATGAGATCATCGTGCCGGCACTGGCGGAGGCGATGGCCGCCCATGCGGCCGCGGCGCATCCGCTGGCCGACCAGCCCACGGTCCGGATGCTGCGGATCGCCCTGCTGGACTTGGACGACCTCCGCCACTACGGGCGCAAGGCCGTCTCCTGCCTCGTCTCAGGCGACGAACGGACGGCCTCGCAGGCGGGCCTCGAGGTGCTGCGCCGGGCGCTCGGGGCGGCCGGGGGCCTCGACGGCCGGGCACCGGCCGGGGCTGACGGCGCGCCCACGACGCTGCCGGAGCGCCTCCACTCGGCACGCCCCTGGCGCTATGATCCCCGGCCCCAGCGGGACGGGCGCTTCCCCGATCCCTACAACATGGGGGTCAACGCGGAGGTGTTCCTCTACGACCCGGGGCAACCGCTCGATGCCAAGGTGCTGATGATGTACTACAAGCGCCTCCGTGAGATCGACGTGCCCGAGATGATGGCCAGCATCCTTGTCGAGACACCCGACAAACCCTGGGGCTACTACCGGGACATGAGCCGACAGCTCTGGGACGAGGCACGCCATGCCATGATGGGGGAGGTCGGCTTCGCCAGCGCGGGCGTCGACTGGCCCTCCCGGGTGGCGGTGAACTTCACCTGGTCGCTCGGCCTCAACACCCAGCTCACCCCGAAGGAACGGCATGCGGTGCTGTACTTCATCGAGCAGGGGCTCATGCCCAAGACCGGCAAGCGCCACGAATGGGAGACGGCCCTCGCAGCGGGCAATCCCCTGGCGGCGACCTTCCAGGATTTCGACTGGGCCGACGAGGTGCTCCACGCCCGCATCGGCCGGGACTGGTATGTGTCGGACATGCCCTCCCCCCATGAGGCCGTCGCCTACGGCGATGCCTGCTGGAGCAAGGTGCTCATGAATTGGGAACGCTGGCGCTCCGAGGGGCTGACCCGGCACGCCAACTGGTGGACCGGCGCCTACGCCCAGTATTGCGAGCGTCGGGGCGTGACCCCCGATCCCTTGGCGGCGCAGTACGCCGTGAGCTACGAGGCCATCCGCGCCGACCTGAGGGACCTGTCGGCCTCTTCGGGCTGAAATTGGGCGAAAAGTTGGGCTCAAGGCGGGCTGACCAATGGGCCGGACCGCTGCGGGGCCAGACTCGGCAGGATCCCCGAGTCTGGGAACCCTCGACCGGCACGATCCAGTCTGGGCCTCAGCGGCGCAACGCCAGGACAAGCCACGCCTGACCGAGGAGACTGAGCAGGAGGATCATCCAAAGGCACCGCTCCCAGCCCCGCAAACCCCGCTGGACAGGAGAGGCCAGATGGAACCGGACGACGGTGGCGCCGAAGGCCACCGTGTCGCCCCAACGCAGGACGGCCTCGCGCACCGGGAGCCCGTTGACCGAGACAACCGCCTCACCCAACGGACGAAGCGTGAGCCGACCGGTTGGATCGCGTCGGACTTCCGCATGCCTCGACCACACGCCGGAGGAGGCAAGGACCCAGTGGTTCGAGGGATCGCGACCGATGCTCAGCACCTCGCCGCTCCAGGCATGGGCCGGGCCGCCGGGGAGACGGAACTCGAACATCCGGCAGGCCTCAGAGGATGCTGCGCATCACGTCGACGCGGTCCCCCGGGTAGAGGGGCAAATCAAGCTCCGGCTTCTTCAGCGCCGCCTTGCAGTCGACGGTGATCTGCTGGCCATTGACCCGGGTGATGCGGACCTTCTTGCGGTCGGCGTACTCGGTGAACCCACCGGCCCGGTTGACGGCCTTGAGGACCGTCATGCCTCCCTCGAAGGGAAACGAGCCCGTGGCCCGGACCTCGCCGCCGACGGAAATCGTGCGTCCCAGCACCTGCACGTTGACCGACAGGCGCTTGTACATCTGCTTCTTGACGGTGAAGAGGTCGCGGATCTCCTTCGAGACATCGGCCGCCATTCGGCCGGCCACCTGCACCTGCTCGCCCATGTGGATGGTGACCAGGCCGGTCTCCGGCACCTGGATCTCGGACGGCGCGATCGGGACGGACGCCTCGTACATCACCCGGATGATGTCACCGACGGCGATGCGGTCGATGCTGAACACCTCATTGGTGCCGGCCGGGGAGCCGGAGATCGCTCCCGTGGAACCGGAGGCTGCGTTGGCCTTGGCTCCAGCCACCGCCCCACCGGGCGGGGTGGTCTGGGTGGTCTCGAAGCCGCTCTGGCAACCCGCCCAGAACACCGTCAGGAACACCACCCACGGAGCCACCGCATTTTGGAAGAATCGACGCATCATGATGAAAAGCCCGAGGAATCTACCCACCCCGGGATCGCGGCTCAATACTTGGTCTCCTTGCCGGGTTTGTTTTCCGGGGCCTTCCCCTCGACACCCGTCACAGTCACCTCTCCGGACTTGGCCTCGGAACGCTTGCGCTTCGAGAGCTTGCGCTCCCCCTCGGGCTTGCTGTCCTCGCTCTTGGAGTAGTAGTCGTAGTAGTAACCGCTGTAATAGTAGTAGTAGCTGTCCTGGCTGATGTTGATGTTGTTCAGCACCACGCCGAGGAGATGCCCGCCGACCTTCTCGACCATCTGCTTGGCCCGGAGGGTCATCTGCTGCGGGTACTTGCGGTACTGGACCACCAGCACGGCCATGTCCACCTCACTGGCCAGGACCGACGCATCGCTCACGCCCATGATCGGCGGCGAATCGAAGAACACGAAGTCGTATCGGCTCTTGGCCTCCGCGACGAACTCCTTCATGGCCGTCGAGTTGAGGATGCCGATGGAGCTGCTCGGAAGACGGCCCGACGGCAGGAAGTCGAGGGACGGCACCGGCGTGGTCTGGATGACCTCCTCGAGGCGGTTCTGCTTCAACAGGTAGTTCGTGAGCCCGACATTGTTGGCCACATTCAGGATCTTGTGGAGGCTCGGGCGGCGGAGGTCGGAATCGACGATGAGCACCCGGCTGCCGTTCTGGGCGAAGACCGTGGCGAGGTTGAAGATCGTGGTGGACTTGCCCTCGCCGGCGCCACCGGACACGACCGTCATGGTGCGCCAGTTGGGATCCTTGCGGGAGAAGAGCACGTTGGTGCGCAGCACGCGGTAGGCCTCCGCATGGGGGCTGTCGGCGCCCTCGGACATCAGGGCCCCGACGTTCTGCGGGATCACGCCGAGCACAGGTGCCTGCAGCGCCTGCTCGACGTCGTCGATGGTCTTCACCGACGTGTCGAGGTACTCGATGAAGAACGCCAGGCCGATGCCGAGGATCAGGCCGAACACCACGCCGATGGTGATGTTGACCGCCTTCTTGGGCCGGACCGGATTGGTCCCGGGGAGGGCCTCGTTGATGATCTCGACGGCCGAGGTGCTGCTGAGGTCACGGTCGATGTCTTCCTGGGCGACGCGGATCTTGATGCCGTCGCGGATGCGCCGGGCGCTCTCGAAATCGTTGCGGGCGACGATGTACGGGCGGAAACGCTCGGTGTCCTTGGAGTTCTTCTCGATGGCTTCCTGGAGGAAGGTCTTCTGGTTCTCCATGGCCGCCTTCTCGGCCTCGAGGGTGGAGCGCATGCCGCTCAGGATGCCTTGGACGGTGGAGTCCAACTGCTGGTCGAGCTTGGAGATCTGGAGGGACCACTTGAGCACCTCCGGATGGTCGGGCCCGAAATCCGGGCTGAGTCCGGAGGCCTGCCGCATGGCGAAATTTCTGGCCCCGATCAGCGTGTTGAGCTCGGCCGTGGGGTTGGCGACCACCAGCGCGTTGAGCAGTTGATCGCCCTTCAGTTGAGCCAATTGCTCGAGCAGGCGGTTGTTGCGGGTGATGCGGGTCTGGTAATCTTGAATCACGCCGGTGTTGCGGGCCAACTCCTGGGCCGAGAGACCCTGGATTTGCCCGGTGTCGGCGATGTCCTCGGGCACCTTCAGGGCGATGCGGAGGGTGTCCATCTTCTCGCGGGCTTCCGACACCTCCTTGTCATAGCGGGCAAGCTTGTTGGTCAGCGCCGTCCAGGCGAGGTCGCTACGGCCGGAACGGTTCTTGTTGCGATAGGTGCTGTAGATGTCGGCGATCTTGTTGGCGATACGGGCCGCCAGCTCCCGGTCCTCGTTGAAGGCCGTGATCTCGATGATGGCGGTGTTGCGGTACTGGGTGATGTCGACCTCGCGGGAAAGCGTCTCGTAGGCGTCCTGGATGGGCAGTTCACCGGGCTGCTTGTCCCGCTCGGCGTAGATGCGGGCCAGCTTCAGGTCCTTGATCACCTCATTGAGGATCTTGGGCGAACGGATGACCTGGAACTCGGTCTGCAGGAAGTACTGGTCGAAGGCCGGGGTCATCGGCCCGCTGCCCATCATCAACTGGGTCAGCGGCGTGTCCTTCTCCACCTTCATGCGCGCCAGAGACGAGTACGACTCGGGCTGGAACTGGGTGATGATCGCCGTGGTGATCACCACCAGCAGGAAGACCGCCAGGATGACCGCCTTTCGGATCCGGATGATCCGCCAGTAGTCCAGGAAATGGAGCTTGGAATCCGTGGACTGGGGTGCCTTGGAAACTTCCATGTGAAAAAAAAGAGGAGGCCAGAAGGGATGTTCCAGCCTCCTACGCCAGGGTTGCCAGGGTTGGAAACTCTCAGTAGGTGAAGTTGACGCCCAAGAACACCCGGTTGCGGGCGAACTCACGCAGGTCGTTCACCAGGTCGGAATCCACGCGGTCGTGCGCGTAGGTCAGCCGGGTCGAGATGTTCTGGGTGATCCGGTAGGACAAGGTGACATCGGCCGAGGCATAACCGTCGCCCTGGCCATCGATGTTCGGTCCGCCACCGATGAAGGTGCCGGCCTGGTAGAGGCCGTTGACCGAGCCCACCAGCTTCGGGGTGAAGCTGTGCGAGAGGCTGATGCGGCCCGAGGTGGCGCTGCTGCCGCGGATCGGGTCGCTGAACAGGCCCCCGCCCACGGTGCCGAGGATGCCGACGTCGGTCGCGGTCAACTGGTGGCGGACACCGAGGGTGACCGAGGATCCCGGGAGGAAGCCGTAGGTCAACTGACCATCGACGTAGGGCGAGACGCCATCACGACCGCGAATGCCAGAAACCTCGACGAAGTCGTTGTACTGGATGCCCCCGCGCAGCGACCCGGTGAGGTTCGCGGCGAAGTCATGGTCGACGGTCGCCGCAACGAAGTGCGAGTTGACGTCGCGAACGAAGCCCACGTTGACGCCGGGCCCATCGTAGTCGGTGATGCCGTACTGGTAGAAGAGGCCGATGCTGGAGGTCGGGGCCAGCTGGTAGCGCAGGTTGACCGACGGGAGGTATTCGACACGGTCCAGCGACTGGGCGAACAGCTCGTTGTCGAAACGGAAGAGGTT
>JBIKMQ010000127.1:0-6188 GCA_044359215.1 Candidatus Chromulinivoraceae bacterium | reverse complement strand
CCATGCCGGCCTGCTGCCGCGCTACCGGATCCTGGTCGAACAATTGGCCCAGCGCGGCCTGCTCAAGGTCATCTGCGGCACCGACACGCTGGGCGTGGGCATCAACGTGCCCATCCGCACGGTGCTTTTCACGCGGCTGTGCAAGTACGGCGGCGACAAGACGGCCATCCTCAGCGTGCGGGACTTCCACCAGATCGCCGGCCGGGCCGGCCGCAAGGGCTTCGACGCGGTGGGATGGGTGGTCGCACAGGCCCCGGAGCACGTGGTCGAGAACCTCAAGCTCGAGGAGAAATCCCGGCGCGACGGCAAGAAGTTCGTCAAGCGCCAGGCCCCCGACAAGAACTACGCCCATTGGGACCGGCAGACCTTCCAGCGGCTCATCGAGGCCGCCCCGGAGCGCCTGGTGTCCCGCTTCCAGGTCTCGCACGGCATGATCCTGAACGTGCTGGCCCGGACGGAGGACGGTTGCGAGGCGCTGCGCCGGCTGATCCGCGGGTGCCATGACGGGCCCACCCAGAGGAAGGCCCACGCGAGGCGTGCCTGGCAGCTTTTCCGGGCCCTGGTCGACCGGGGCATCGTGACCCTGCCGGCCAAGGGTGAGCCCAAGCGGGTGCGGGTGAACGTCGAGCTGCCCGAGGACTTCTCGATGAACCAGACGCTGTCGCTGTACCTGCTCGACACGCTGCCGTTGCTCGACCGCCAGTCGCCCGAGTACGCGCTCGACGCGCTCACCCTCGTCGAGTCCATCCTCGAGGATCCGGACCTGATCCTGCGCCGGCAGCTCGATCGCCTGAAGGGCGAGAAGGTGGCCGAGCTCAAGGCCCAGGGCATGGAGTACGACCAGCGCATGGAGGAACTCGAGAAGCTCGAGTATCCCAAGCCCTGCCGGGAGTTCGTGTACTCGACCTTCAACGCCTTCGCCGAGAAGCATCCCTGGGTGGGACGGGAGAACATCCGGCCCAAGTCCATCGCCCGCGAGATGTTCGAGCAGTACCAGTCGTTCTCCGACTACATCAAGGCCTATGAGCTGCAGCGCATCGAGGGCCTGCTGCTCAGGCACCTGACCTCGGTCTACAAGGTCCTCCGCCAGACCGTTCCCGAGGCGGCCAAGGACGACACCCTGCGTGAGATGGAGGCCTACCTCGCCACGCTGCTCAAGCAGGTCGACTCCAGCCTGGTCGAGGAGTGGGAGCGCCTGAAGAACCCGTCGGCCGCCCCGCGCGAGGCGACGCCGGAGGCCAAGCCGCCGGGCGCGGAGGAAGCCGCGCGCGACATCACCCGCGACGCCCGTCAGTTCACCGCGCTGGTCCGTGCCCGGGTCCTGCCCTGGATCCGATGCCTGGCACTCGATCAGTACGACGAGGCGGTGAGCCTGCTGGACCCCGGGGCAGGGGAGGGCGCGGGAACGGAGACCGGCGCTTCCGGGTGGACTGCGGCCTCGCTGCGGGCGGCGCTGGACCCCTATTTCGAGGAGCACGAGCGGATCCGGCTCGATCCCGAGGCCCGCAATGTTCGGCACACCCACGTGAAGCCCTCCGAGGACCGCAGGACCTGGCGGGTGATGCAGGTGCTGGTGGACCCCGAGGAGCACAACGACTGGCAGGCCGAGTTCGAGGTGGATCTCGCGGCCAGCCGGGCGGCCGGGGCCCCGGTGATCCGCTTGGTGGGTCTTGGGCCGATCGGGGCCTGAGCGATGGTCTCCGGCGAGCCCGGAGAAGCCGGGGCGGGCGGGGACCAGCACGGACCTAGCCCGCCGCGGTGGGCAGCGAAAACTCCGCCTCCTCCTCGGCGGTGGCGCTCTCCTCGTCGGTCTCGAGCGGGGCGAAGCGCTCGCTGTTGAATCCCAGTTCGCCATTCAGGCCGGTCTTCAGCGCCGGGTCCCGGGGGTTCAGGATCTCCTCAAGCAGCAACCCGATCTCACCGTCCTTCTTGCCCGACTCGTGCCGGTAGTAGTTGCCCCGGCCGATGTACATGCCACGGACGGTGTACACGCGGTCTTTCCGGGGCAGTTCCGCGAACAGCACGGCGGCCTCCGGGGGGAAGTCGTCGTTGATGCACACCACCTTCTGGCCTTTGGAGAACATACGGATCGTCTGGACGGCCGAGTGTGTCGTGCCGGCGGCACGGGTCAATGCCCGGACCCACGCCCCGGAGCGCCCATCCCGACACAGGTCCCGGCAGAAACCGGGAGAAATCCATTGCCAGTTGACCGTCGATTGCCCATGTTCCCCGCCTCGTTTGGTTCGGGGCGTAGCGTAGCCTGGTAGCGCGCTTGTTTCGGGTACAAGAGGTCGTGAGTTCGAATCTCACCGCCCCGACCATCGATCCGCTCCGGGTTCGTCTGCCGGGGCGGTTTGCACGGGAAGCCTGGGGTTTCGATCCCAAACTTCCGGTGACCTCACCAGACCGGCCGGGCAACCGGATCGAGCCTGACAGACATGCGCACGTGGCGGAATTGGCAGACGCGCTACTTTGAGGTGGTAGTGCCGTAAGGCGTGCAGGTTCAAGTCCTGCCGTGCGCACCACTCCGCTCGGGAAACCGTCCGAATCGGACGGCTTACCCCCGGGCCGATCTTCTCTGGATCGATCTTTCCCGAGCCGATCTTTTCTGGACCTATCCTCTCCGGATCGGTCGTTCCTGCATTCACGACGAATTCACGACGACTCGCACCCTGACTCGCCCTGATCCATACCGTTTCGCCCGATCCCACCGAAGGCCATTGCCTCGACCGGCCGGCAGGGCAGAGTCGCGCGCGTGGAAGCGCCGCCGGCCCCGCCAACCCCCCGCCGATCCCGGTGGTTCCCGTGGTTGTACTGGCTGAGCTGGACCCTCGTGGGGCTGGCCTTCGCGGGGCAGCACTACCTCAAGGCCGCCTCGTTTGGCGAGGGCGTGTCGTGGGCCGTGGCCCTGCAGGGTGCGCTGGCCGACTGGTACGTCTTTGCCGCGCTGGCCTTCCCGGCCTTCCGGTTGGCCCGCCGCTTCCCGCTTGGGGGCGCCCACTGGCAGTTGCGGTTGGCCCTCCACGGGCTCGGCGGCGTGGTGTTCTCGCTGGTGTGGATCCTCGTGCGCGCCGGCGTCGGCGAGTTGCTCTTTCCCGGGCACCGGTCCGAGAAGCCCCTGCACGAGCTCATCCGCTACGTCCTGGTGGCCACCTTCTTCTTCAACATGCTGGTCTACTGGGTGGTGGTGACGGTCGCCCACACCGTGGCCTACGCCGACAGCCTGAGGGAACGCGAGCGCCGGCTGGTGGAACTGGAGGGCCGGCTCAGCTCGGCCCGCCTCATGGCCCTGCAGATGCAGTTGAACCCGCACTTCCTCTTCAATGCGCTCAACGGCATCGGCACGCTGATGTTCCGCGACGTCGACGCCGCCGACGCCATGCTCGTGCGCCTGGCCGAGCTGCTGCGGCACGCCCTCGACCGATCGGGCCGCCAGTTGGTCACGCTGCGCGAGGAGCTGTCCTTCCTCGAGCGCTACCTGACCCTCGAGCAGATGCGCTTCGGCGAGCGCCTGACCGTCGAGCGCGAGATCGACGAGGGACTGCTCGACGCGCAGGTGCCGAACCTGATCCTCCAGCCGCTGGTCGAGAACGCCATCAAGCATGGGATCGAACCGAAGGTGGCTCCGGGCCGGATCGTCCTGCGCGCCGCCTCGCCGGCTCCCGGACGCCTACGCCTGGAGGTCGAGGACAACGGGCGCGGCCTGCCGCCCGACCGGGGCCCCGGGTCCGGCGTCGGCACCTCGAACACCGTGGCGCGCCTGGCGCAGCTCTACCGATCCGAGGGGGGCTTCCGCCTCGAGCCCTTGGCCGCAGGCGGGGTCCGCGCCGTGGTCGATCTGCCGCTGCGCCGTTGAGGGTCCTGGATCGCCTGCCCCCGAAGGCTCGACAGATCGCATTCCCTTGGCAGCTTAGGCCCATGCCCCCGATCCGAACCATCGTGGTCGACGACGAGCCCCTGGCCAGGGAGCGGTTGAGGACATGGTTGGCCCGCGAGGCGGACTTCTCCGTCGTCGGCGAATGCTCCCAGGGCGAGGAGGCGGTCGAGGTGCTCCGGCGCGAACGCCCCGACCTGGTCTTCCTGGATGTCCAGATGCCCGGTCTCACCGGCGTTCAGGTGCTCGAGGCGCTCGGCCAGGATGCCCCGCCGGCCGTGGTCTTCGTGACCGCGCATGAGCACTTCGCCGTGGATGCCTTCGAGGTGCAGGCGGTGGATTACCTGCTCAAGCCGGTGTCCCGCGAGCGCTTCAAGACGGCCCTCGAGCGGGTCGCCAAGCGGCTGGCCACCCCGGGCCCGGGAGCGACCGGCGGCCTGGCCCCGGCCGAGCCCAAGCCACCGGAGCGGCTGTCGGTCAAACACAACGGGCGCATCATCTTCGTGCCGGTGGCCGACATCGACTGGGTAGGAAGCGCCGACAACTACGTCGAGCTGCACGTCGGCGCCCAGACCTTCCTGCTCCGCGAGACCATGACCGCCATCACCCAGCGGTTGCCTGCCGACCGGTTCGTGCGCATCAGCCGCACGGCCATCGTCCAGGTGGGACGGGTCCGTCAACTGGAGCCGCTCTTCCATGGCGAGTACTCGGTGGAGCTGGTGTCCGGGGCCAAGCTCACCCTCAGCCGCAGCCACCGCGACCAGTTGCCGCGCCTCGGGGTCCGCACCTGAGTCCCCCGGGCCGGAAGGTCCCCCGGGCCCACCGTCACCCCCGGGCATCGCGCCCGATCCGCTCGATCCAGGCGCGCCCCCGTCGGCTGGTCTTCCGCATTGGCAGCGGGCCCCCGGCTCGGGAATGCTGGCCCGGTCATGGACACCGCCACGAAGATCATCCGGCCCGAGGAGTTCCCCGCCTGGAGGGAATCCACGCGGGCCTCGGGCAAGGTCTGGGTGGCGACCAATGGATGCTTCGACCTGCTGCACGCCGGCCACGTGGCCTACCTCGAGGCGGCCCGCTCGCTGGGCGACGCGCTGCTGGTGGGACTGAACGGCGACTCCAGTGTCCGCGAACTCAAGGGACCGGCGCGCCCACTCAACGCCGAGGCCGACCGGGCTCGGGTGCTGGCGGCGCTCGAGTGTGTCTCGGCGGTGGTCGTCTTCCCCGAGAAGCGCGCTGTCCGGTTCCTGTCCGAGGCGCGGCCCGACCTCTACGTCAAGGGGGGCGACTACACCCTCGAGACCATCGACCAGGACGAGCGCCGCGCCGTCGAATCGGGCGGGGGGCGCATCGTGTTCATCCCGTTCCTGCCGGGCCGTTCCACCACGGGATTGGTGGCCAAGATCCAAACCCTTTGACCATGTCCGAACCCACCGCGGCCGAGCCGCTTTCCAAGGCCGAAATCCGCAAGCTCAAGGGACAGGCCCAACGCCTCGAAGCCTCCGTCCGACTCGGGCGCGGGGGCGTCTCGCCCGCCTTCCTCGCCGGCCTCGACCGGGAATTGGCGCAGCACCAACTCGTGAAGGTGCGCCTTTACGACCTCAAGGAGCAGCGCCACGAGGTTGCCGAGCAACTGGCGCGGCAGTCCGCCAGCCACCTGGTCACCGTGATCGGCCACGTGGTGGTGCTCTACCGGCCCAAGCCCGCCCAGGGTGCCGAGGCGGCCCCGGCCTCCTGACGCAGCCTTCCGGGCGCCCCACGGGAGCCTCCCTCCTCCTCCGAGCCGTGCCCATCCACCCCTTCGCCGCCATGACCCCGAAGTCTCTGAAGGTCTTCCTGAAGATGGCGACGGTGGCGCTGGCGATGACGATGGCCTGGGCCGCCGAGCCGACCCCGGCGGCGTCGGCCGTCTCACCGCGCGCCGGAGCCACCAACGCCCCGCCCGAGAAGACCCTGGTCGTGCTGGGCGACAGCCTTTCGGCAGGGTTCGGGGTGGATCCTGCGGAGGCCTGGCCAGCGCGCCTGCAGGAGATGATCCGGCGGGAAGGCCTGCCCTGGAAGGTGGTCAATGCCGGCGTCAGCGGCGACACCTCGGCCGGCGGCCTGAGGCGCCTCGACTGGATCCTCCGCAAGCCCCTCGATGGCCTGCTGCTCGAACTCGGCGGCAACGACGGCTTGCGGGGACTGCCGCTGGAGGCCACCCGCACCAACCTGCAGGCGGTCATCGAGCGCACCCGGGCCAAGCACCCCAAGGCCCGCATCGTGCTGGCCGGCATGCGGATGCCCGACAACTTCGGCGAGGCCTACACCCGCCAGT
>JBIKMQ010000126.1:0-6239 GCA_044359215.1 Candidatus Chromulinivoraceae bacterium | reverse complement strand
GGGTGACCTACGGCCTCGGGTCGTCCAACGAGAACCTCCCGGGGTTCATCGTGCTGCTCAGCGGTGGCAAGACGCCGGATGCCGGCAAGTCGGCGTGGGGATCGGGCTTCCTGCCCAGCGTCTATCAAGGCGTCCAATGCCGCAGCAAGGGCGACCCCGTGCTCTACCTGGGCAACCCGGCCGGGGTCACCCGCGACCTGCGCCGCCTCTCGCTCGACGCGCTGAACGACCTCAACCGCCAGGCCCATCAGGAGGTCGGCGATCCCGAGACCCTCACCCGGATCGCCCAGTACGAGACGGCTTTCAAGATGCAGGTCAGCGCCCACGAGGCCTTCGACATCGCCCGCGAGCCCGAGGCCGTCCGTGCCGCCTACGGCGTGAAGCCCGGCGAGGAATCTTTCGCCAACAACTGCCTGCTGGCCCGGCGCCTGGCCGAGCGCGGCGTGCGCTACATCCAGTTGTTCCATTGGGGCTGGGATTCCCATGGGGCCAACGAGAAGGAGGCCCTCGATGTGGGATTCCGGGGGCAGTGCGTAGACGTGGACCGGCCGATGGCCGCCCTCCTCGAGGATCTCGAACAGCGGGGCCTGCTGGAGGACACGCTGGTGGTCTGGGGCGGGGAGTTCGGCCGCACCCCGATGAAGGAGAATCGCGGTGGCACGGAGATGCGATGGGCCGGGCGTGACCACAACCCTGGGGCGTTCACGGTCTGGATGGCCGGTGGCGGGGTCCGCCCCGGCACGGTGGGCGCCACCGACGAGTTGGGCTACGAGGCCGTGATGGACCGGGTCAGCGTGCACGATCTCAAGGCCACCATGCTCCACTTGCTGGGCTTCGATCACCGGAAGCTGACCTACCCGTTCCAGGGGCTCGACCAGCGGGTCACCAACGTCACCAAACCGGCCGAGGTGGTGAAGGCGGTCCTCGCATGACTCCCCGATCCGCTCCGCATCCCATGAGCCTGTCCTTCCTTGCCCGCGGTGCCGCCCTCGTCCGATCGGTGTGGGTCCTGCTGGTGCCGGTCGTCGCGCCGGCCTCGCCGGCCCTCGCGGCCGTGGACTTCAACCGCGACGTGCGCCCGATCCTCAATGGGCATTGCACGGCCTGCCATGGCGGGGTGAAGCAGGCCGGCGGCGTGTCGTTCATCCACCGCGACCTGGCCCTGGGCCGGGGCAAATCGGGCAGGCCCACCGTGGTCTCGGGACAGCCCGAGGCCTCGGAACTGGTGCGCCGCATCCTGTTGCCGGCGGGCGACGAGGACCGCATGCCGCCTGCCGACCATGGCGATGGCAAGCCGCTGACGGCCGCCGAGGTGTCGACCCTGCGCCAATGGATCGCCGACGGGGCTCCTTGGGGCCTGCATTGGTCCTTCCTGAAGCCCGTGTCCCCGGTGGTCCCGCAGGTGATGGGCACCTCCTGGCCCACGGTTCCGCTCGACCGGTTCATCCTCGCCCGGTTGGAGCGCGAAGGTCTCCAGCCTTCCGCGCCGGCCGACCCGGCCCAATGGCTCCGGCGTGCGACCTTCGACCTGACCGGACTGCCGCCCTCCCCGGAGGAACTCGAGCGCTTCACGCGCGGCGCCGAGACCTCGGCCCAGGCCGTGGACCGCCTGCTGGCCTCGCCTCGTTTCGGCGAGCGCTGGGCGGCCCCGTGGCTCGACCTGGCCCGCTACGCCGACACGCAGGGCTATGAGAAGGACAACGGCCGCGATGCCTGGCCTTGGCGCGATTGGCTGGTGCGTTCGCTCAATGCCGACCTGCCGTACGACCAGTTCACCCTCAAGGTGCTCGCCGGCGACCTGCTGCCCGAGGCGGGGCTCGAGGACCGCATCGCCACGGGTTTTCACCGGAACACCCAGACCAACACCGAGGGGGGCACCGATGACGAGGAGTTCCGCCTGAACGCGGTCATCGACCGGGTCAACACCACCTGGACGGTCTGGCAGGGCACCACCTTCGGCTGCGTGCAATGCCATTCGCACCCCTACGAGCCCTTCCGGCACGACGAGTACTACCGCTTCCTCTCGATGTGGAACTCCACCGAGGACGCCGACCTGTCGGATGATTTCCCGAGGCTCAAGGTGCCGAAAGACCCGGCCCGCTTCGCCGAGGCCGAGGCGCTGGACCGCCGGATCGGGCGCCTGCGCACCGAACTCAATGACGCCGCCCTGCCGCTGGTGCGGGAAGAGCGGTGGACCCCGCTGGCCGGGTTGAAGATCCAGGGACCGGCCGAGGCCACTTTCCAGGTCGAGGGTTCCGAGGTGCGGGTCGGGGGCACGGTCCCCAACGGGGCCACCTACGTGATGACCCTGCCGCCCGAGGCCGCCTGGAGCGCCCTGCGCCTCGACATCCAGCCCCGCGGTTCCGATCCGAAGCAGTGGCCCGAGCACGGCGCGGTGGTCGGTCACCTGTGGATGGAACTCGAGGATCCGGCCAAGGTGGCCGCCGCCAAGGTCGAGGCCGAGCGGGTCCGGGCCGAGAACGAGGCCATGGCGGCCGCCGATGCGAAGGCCATCGACGAGGCGACGAAGGCCGGCCGGGAGGTCCCCAAGAAGCGCGAACCCAAGCCATCGCCCACGGGCCTCGAGCGGATCGAGTTCACCGCCGTGTATGCCGACACGCTGTCCGGCCCCTACGATCCGGAGGAGAGCCTGAAGCCGGGGGCCGCCGGTGGCGGGGCCTTCCCCAAGCTCTTCGGCCCGCGGTGGCTGGTCTTCGTGCCGAAGTCGCCGGTGCGGGTCGGGCCTGGGCAGACGCTGCGGCTGCACCTCAAGCACGAGATCTTCGACGCCGAGACCAAGGGTTCGATCCTCCATCATTTCGCCCTCTCGACCTCGGGTCGTGGGTCGTGGACCGGCCTGGTGAACGGGAGCGCCCGTGCCGACCTGCGGCGCCGTCTCGACGAGGCCCGTGCCCAGCGCGACGCCATCCCGTCGGTGAGCACCCTGGTGATGCGCGAGCGCCCGCCCGAGGCCCGGCGCGAGACCCGCGTCTTCGTCCGCGGCAACTTCATGGCCAAGGACAAGACCGTGGAGCCCGGCGTGCCGGCCCTGTTGCCGCCGATGCCCGCAGGCGCGGCCGATCGCCTGGCGGCGGCCCGCTGGCTGGTGTCACCGGAGAACCCGCTCACCGCACGCGTGGCCGTCAACCGCGTCTGGGCCGAGGTCTTCGGCGTGGGGATCGTGGAGACCGTGGAGGACTTCGGGTCCACCGGCCTGCCGCCCTCGCATCCGGAGCTGCTCGATGCCTTGGCGTTGCGGTTCCAGGGCGAGCTGGGCTGGAGCCTCAAGGCCCTCTTGCGCGAAATCGTGCTGTCGTCGACCTACCGGCAGGACCACCGGGCCGATGCCCGACGCCTCGCGGCCGATCCCCGCAACCGGCTCCTCTCCCGCGGTCCGCGCACCCGACTGGCCGCCGAGATGATCCGCGACCAGGCGCTGGCGGTCTCCGGGTTGCTCAGCGACAAGATGGGCGGTGGGCCGGTGATGCCCCTGCAGCCCGAGGGCGTCTGGCAGGTGGTCTACAACGGATCGCAGTGGGTGACCCCGCAGAACGAGGACCGACATCGTCGCAGCCTCTACACCTACTGGCGACGCACGAGCCCCTATCCGTCGTTCGTGACCTTCGACGCCTCGAGCCGCGAGATGTGCACGCCGCGCCGGGTGACGACCAGCACACCGCTCCAGGCGCTGGTGACCTTGAACGATCCGGTCTATGCCGAGGCCGCCCTGGCCCTGGCCCGGAGGATGCAGGCGCACGGCACGGGCCTGCGCGATCAATTGGCCTGGGCCTGGAGGGCCGTGACCAGCGAGCCGGCCGCCCCGGCGACCTTGGCCCGACTGGAGCGCCTGCACGCCGAGGCCCAGGCACGGTATGCGGCCGAGACCGCCTTGACCGCCCCGGTCGGCGGCGAACCCCGCATCGCGGCGCTGTCGTTGGTGGCCAGCACGCTGCTGAACCTCGATGAGGCCCTGACCAAATAGGCGGGCTCAGAAGCCCTGCCTGCGGCCGCGAGGCCCCTCAAGGGTTCCGGATCCAGGCGAACAGGTCGGCGATTTGCTGAGGCGTCCATCCGTCGGTGAGCCCCTCTGGCATGAGCGACCGCCCGAGGGGTGTCTGGCGGCGGATGGAGTCCCTGGGGATCCGTTCGCGATGGCCGCCGGGCAGCAGCAGCGTGAGGGCCTGGTCGGAGGCCTCGGCGACCACGCCGGTCCACTCCAGGCCGTCGGTCGTCTCCACGCTCTGGCCCGCATGGCGCGGATCCACGGCGGCGTTGGGATCGACCACGGCCGCGAGGAACTCCTCGAACGGCTTGGTGGCGAACACGGACAGGTCGGGGCCCACGGCATTGCCCTGGCCCCGGACGGCATGGCAGGCGAGGCACCGTTCGGCGAACAGTTCCCGGCCCCGTGGTGCGACTCCCGCCAGGCGGGCGGCCCCGGCGAGTCGCCGGGCCTCGGCCGCCACATCCGCGCCGGCCGAGGGCTGCGGGAGGGTCTTCAGGGCGCGGGTGCGGATCGCCTCGTCGCGGTGGGTCCGCAGGGCGTCCTTCTGGGCCGGTGAGAGGTCCGAGGCCGGCACCGTGCCGCGCTCGAGCGCCGCGAGCAGGCCCGGGAGCCACTCGGGCCTCCCCAGGAGGGCGCCCAGTCGGTCCTTCCGGTCGTCCTCCGGCAGCGACGACCACCCGTCCAGCAGGGACTCGAACGCGGCGGGGTGGCCCCATTTCTGGAGCTCCGTCCTCAGGGCGGCGCGCACGGCCGTCGTCATCGGGCGCTTCCACAGGCCTGCGAGGGCCGATGGGCCCGACGGGTTCTCGCGCAGACCGGCCACCCAGAGCCGTGCGGCGGCCACGCGGGCGGTCTCGGGCAGGTCGGCCCGGTCGAGACTGGCGGCCAGGCTCGGGGTCAGCGTCTGGCGCCATCGGGCCAGCGTCGACTCCAGCGTCGGGGAGGCCGTCTTCAGGGATCGGGCTGCCAACCACGCGGGCAGGAGTCGCAGCGGGTCGCCCTCCCGCGAGGCGAGGCGTTCTGCCAGGGCCAGGGCGCGTTCGAGGGCGTCCGCCTGGCGGGAGGCGTCCCAGGCCGTCAGCAGTTCCGGAAGGAGGACCGAACCCGGGCCGAGGAGGGCGGGGTGGTCGGCGAGCGCCTCGAGGATCGGCTTCGGATGCCGGCGGGCGGCGGCCACGGCGGCCTTGCGGATCCAGGGGGCGGCCGGCTGAGCCGCCAGGGCCCGGACCAGCGGGGCCATCGACGCGGC
The DNA here is from genome assembly GCA_044359215.1 of Candidatus Chromulinivoraceae bacterium. Lineage (GTDB taxonomy): Bacteria > Verrucomicrobiota > Verrucomicrobiia > Limisphaerales > UBA9464 > SXXZ01. The sequence goes on along the minus strand of JBIKMQ010000126.1, from coordinate 984 downwards.
GTCTCCCCGGGCCCAGGCCAGCGCCCGGTGGAAGGCGATGGCCGGATCGGCGTGCAGGGACGCCGGAACGAGCCCGGTCCGGCGCGCGGTCCGGGCGTCGGCCGGCACGAGGCCCAGGGCCACCGTGACCAGCCCGGGATGACCGGAGCGCAAGGCCGACTCGAGCAGTGGTCCCGGCAGGTCGCCCTTCGCGGCCAGCAGCGACAGGGCCTGGGCCCGGACTGCCGGGGATCCGCCCTCGCCGGCCAGGGTCTTCACACCGCCCACCGCCCGACGCCAGGCCGGGCCCGGAAGTTCGAGCAGTTCGCGATGGGCGAGATCGCGCAGCGGGCCATTGGCGGAGCCGAGCCGTTGCACGAGGGCCTCGGGCGCCAGACCGGTGAGGCGCGGCAGGGCGACGGGCTTGGCGTCGCGTCGACGGATGCGGTAGATGCGGCCCCCGTCGGCCCCGGCCCGCACGTCGAGCCGCTGCAGGCGCTCGGGCGGGATCCACCGGGGGTGTTCCACCACGAAGCGGTGCAAGTCCACCACCCACAGCGCGCCGTCGGTCCCGGTGCGCACCTCCACCGGGCGGAACCACGAGTCGGAGCTGGAGAGGAACTCACGCTCCCGCTCGCCCGGGGCCCGCCGGGCCGCGAAGGAGACGCCCTCGCGGGTGAGCTTCGCCCGCCGCACGAGGTTGTGCACCGGCTCGCAGACGAAGGCGTCGCCGGCGAATCCGAGGCCCAGCGCCGTGTCCCGATAGATCTCCGGCGCGCAGGCGCTGGTCAGGTGGTTGGCGGTGTGCGGGTCGTTGAAGCGTTCCAAGGTGCGGCTGGTCGGGAACACCCGGTCGTCGTCGCGGTTGCCGGGAATCCTTGCCTGGACGGCCTCGACCCCCAGCGCCGCCGCCTCGGCGGGCAGCGGGAAGTGCCAGAGCAGCGACCCGTTGTCGTTGCCGAACCACTCGCCGAAGTCGTCGCGGACGCGCCCCTGCTGGCTCAC